>CAZRYA010000051.1:0-475 GCA_964604235.1 uncultured Tissierellaceae bacterium
TTGTGAAGTTTGTAAGGGTAAAAGATATAATAGGGAAACCCTACAAGTTAAATACAAGGATAAGAACATAGCTGATGTTCTTGAAATGACAGTGGAGGAAGGTTTAGACTTCTTTAAAAATATACCTAAAATTCATAGGAAAATGGAAACCCTATATGATGTGGGCCTTGGTTATATAAAAATAGGCCAGCCTTCAACGGAGCTTTCTGGAGGAGAGGCCCAAAGGGTGAAACTTGCTACTGAATTGTCTAAAAGATCAACTGGTAAGACTGTTTATATATTAGATGAACCTACTACAGGTTTACACACAGCTGATATACACAAACTAGTTAAGGTACTAAATCAAATAGTAGACGGTGGCAATACAGTAATAGTAATAGAACATAACTTAGATGTTATAAAGACAGCAGACTATATTATAGACTTAGGGCCAGAAGGTGGAGATAAGGGTGGTACAATAGTAGGAGTGGGTACA
>CAZRYA010000051.1:485-8523 GCA_964604235.1 uncultured Tissierellaceae bacterium
CCTGAAGAAATTGCAGAGATGAAAAATTCACACACTGGAGTTTTCCTAAAGAAAACCCTAGATAGTATGAATAAAAATAAAAAAGAACTTTAGGAGGAATAAGTATGGAATTAGACGTAAAGATAATAGAACTATTAGAAAGTTCAGAGCCAATGAAGGCAGGAGAAATTGCTGAAGCCCTTGGCTTAGATAAAAAAGAAGTGGATAAGGTAATTAAAAAATTAAAGGCTGATGAAAAGATTATTTCGCCAAAGAGATGTTTTTATTCAGTGGATAAATAAGAAAAATACTAGGCTATGCCTAGTATTTTTTATTATTATAGATTTTAAGGGAAGACTTGTAGGATATGATGACCACTAGTATGGCAATTATTAATGACATTAATATGAATAAATTTGAATTTATATTTGTAAAGTTTAAGTTTAAAAGTTTATATAGTTTGACAAGCCCCATCATAAGGAGAAAAATTGAAGCAAAAACCATAATAAATATGATTCTAGACTTTGTAACACCATATTTATATAGAAGGGGTATTAACAAAGAGATGTAGACCATAGATACTAGAAACATGGCAATAATAGCAGAGGACATATCTTCATCCATAATTTCTGGTAGAAAGCTTGTCATTATAATAGAAGCAAGTAGGGTCAGTACAAAAAATACTAGAGATAGGATAAATGAAGATATATACCTGCTTGCAACTATGGATTGAGGTTTTATTCCGATAGCTTTTGCATATTTATCAAAATTTGTCTTGGCTTCAAGGGTAAAAAAGGAATTTATATAAGTTAGAGAAAGAAAGACCCCTATTCCCAATAAAGGATAGACATTTTTAATTGAAAAAGTCATAAAGGAATAAATAGCAATAATATAAACAGAAAATTTAGTTAGGCTTTTTGCATAAGAAAAATCCTTCATTATAAGAGCTTTCATATTCTCTCCCCCCTAATAATCAATATCATAATTTCTTCCAGACTTGGCTTTTCAATTATATAGTCGAAATCATAGTCAGTCTTAGATATATCTTTTATTAAAATTTGGTATCCAAAGCTATTGGCTTTATAGGCGATAATATTATTTTTACTGATTTGATTAAAATCTTCTTTGGAAACTTTTAAGAGTCCATAGTTATCTTTTATTTCAATGACAGATTCAAATAATACTTTTTTACCCTCGTGGATAAAAAGTATATAGTCAGCTATTTTGTCCAAATCAGAAGTAATATGACTGGATAGAAGGATAGACTTGTTTTCATCTTGGAGTAGGTCTAAGAATATTTCTAAGATTTCATCTCTGATAATAGGGTCTAAACCTGATGTGGGTTCGTCTAAGATCAATAAATCAGGCTGGATACTTAAACTAGTAGCTATTTTAGCCTTCATAAACATACCTTTTGAAAATTTACTAATAGCTTTGTCCATAGGTAATTTAAATTTGCCTATTAATTCTTCATAGGCTTTATTGGAAAAATTAGATTTATTTTCAGACAAGATGGCCTGTATATCTTTTAAGTTTAAAGATTCAGGAAAAAAACCATCGTCTAAAACCACAGAAAGATTCTCTTTTATTTCATACTCTGCTTCAATGTGATCCTTACCAAATATTGAAATATGTCCACTATCAATATCAATTAAATTTAAGATAGCATTTATAATGGTGGTTTTACCAGCTCCATTTTCACCAATTAGGCCTACAATACTTCCCTTGGGAATGTTAAAGCTAATGTCATCTAGCTGGAACTGGTCATAAGCCTTAGAAAGATTATTTACTTCTAAAATGTTTTCCATACTTTCACTCCTTTTTTAATTTACTATATAATTCTTTTAATTTATCATCAGAAATATTATATTCTGAACTTATTTCCAATATTTGTTTAAGGTATTCTTGGATTTTTTCTTCTGCTTGTCTTGCAGCAAATTCATAATCTATCTTAGATACAAAACTTCCCCTACCAACAACTGTATATATAAGTCCATCGCTTTCTAAATCATCATAGGCCCGTTTAGTAGTTATATTACTGACCTTTAGTTCTTTGGCAAGTAGACGTAGAGATGGTAGTAAGTAGTCTTCGGGTATTTCATTTCTAAGTATAGAAGACTTAATTTGGTCATAGATTTGCTTATAAATTGGATCCTTACTGGAATTATTTATTAGTATTTTCATAAGCACCTCCCATAGTGTATATATACTATATATACACTATATCATTTTTAAAATAAGTGTCAAGTAGTAAAAGATTGTGTTAGAATATTATGAGGAGGAGATAAGATGGAAGGATTAAGGTATGAAATCAACACTAAATTAGAGAAAAAAGACTATAAAAAGTTTTTATATATAGCAACTTTTTTAAGGCGACCCTATACGATTTTACTTATAATAATAATATCTTTTTTTGGCGGGATAATGGCAACTTGGGATGGCGGAATGGCAGCTAAAGAACTAGTTATATTTTATTGGATATTTATGTTTATAATATCAATGGTTACTTTAATGTGGAATGTGGAGAGGAAAAACAAGAGAAAAAATAAAGACGGGGGAGAAGTATTTAGTAGAAATATATTATATTTTTATGATGACAAAATAGCTATAACAGATGGTCAATTAGAAAAGCCTTTAGCTTTGACTTATAATCAGATATATGAAGTACTAGAGAGTAAAAATTACTATATATTTTACTTTAGTAAGACAATAGCTAGTTTAATAAGGAAAGAAGATATGGCGGCTAATACAAAAGATTTTTCGGATTTTATAAGTTTCAAGCTTGGAAACCGTTACAGGAAGACCCTAATAGGTTAAAAGGAGAAGTATGACTTTGTTAAAAATAACTAAGCTAAAGAAATAGAATAAGAATAAAAATGACCTTACAGATTTTTCCTATATTATACAATCAGGATGAAAAATTATTAGTTTAATAAGTATTTGTTTTTAGGCGAGAGTGAATTATTGCTTGATAAATTATTTAATAGTAGGGTGAAAAATTCTATAGATATGGTTTCTTTATAAAAAAACTTCCATGAGGATAGGGAGTTAGAATTTAATAAGACCAATAATAAATTTTAAAAATTTATTATTGGTCTTATTAAATGTATGTATTTCTTTTACTGATCCATTTTATCTTATTTTGAATTCTTTTTAAGTCTTCTAACTTCTATTAAAAACCTAAAGAATTCAGAGAAATTTAATGCAAGAAGCAGTACTAGGAATAGTTTCCAATTTACAGGGTCTTTAGTGACAAGTCTAAGTATTAAAATTAAAATAGTAAAAGCAGATGATACTATGACAGATCTTTTAATTAACGTTTGTTTTAAATGGTCCATATAAACCTCCTCTATATCTATATATCTAGTGATATTATATTATCATAAATTGAATTAAAATATAAGTTACTTTAGTAGATTAGTAGAAAAAATTAGGCTTAAATAGTATAATAGAATAAATTGTAAAATTAAAAACAAACTAAATTAACATATAAGACTTGTGATTTTAAGTAGTTTTAAAGATAAATAGGAGGATATTATGTATATAAAAGAAAAGTTATTGTCATTAAAAAATGTAGAAGGAAGTCTTTCTAGGGCAACAAGTGAAGACAAGAATAGGGCCCTAGAATTAGTAAAGGAATCCCTTGATAAGAATAGGGATAAGATATTGTTTGCCAATGAGGAAGATATGGCTAATGGTATGAATAATAGGATGAATAAAGGTTTATTAGATAGATTGTTTTTAGATAATGAGAGAATTGATGGAATAATTTCTGGTATAGAAACTGTTATAAGTTTAGATGATCCTGTATGGAGGTCTAATGAGGTTTGGACTTTGGAAAATGGCTTGACTGTTTCTAAGATGACAGTTCCTTTAGGAGTTATAGGAATAATATATGAATCTAGGCCAAATGTAACTGTTGATGCTTTTGCCCTTGCTTTAAAAAGTGGCAATTGCATTATTTTAAGGGGTTCATCTTCGGCAGTTAATTCTAACATGGCCTTAGTTAAGGCTATAAAAGAAGGCTTGAGTAAGTCTAATATTTCAGAAGATGTAGTAGCTTTTATAGAAGATACAGATAGAAAGTATGTTGAGGAAATCCTAAGTGCTAGAGGATATGTAGACTTGATAATACCAAGGGGAGGAAGGGGACTGATAGATTTTGTAGTTGAAAATGCCAAGGTTCCAACCCTGGAAACAGGCCAGGGTAATTGCCACATTTATATAGATGAATTTGCAGACTTAGAAAAAGCAATTCCAATAGTTATAAATAGTAAGACACAAAGAGTGGGGGTTTGTAATGCTTGTGAAACAGTCCTAGTTCACGACAATATAAAGGAAGAAGTTTTAAAAAGTTTATATGAAAACTTGGCAGATAGGGTAGAGCTTAGGGGGGACTTGAAAACCAAGGGCCTTATAGATGTTAAAGAGGCTGTAGAATCTGACTATGAAAGTGAGTTTTTAGACTATATACTGGCTTTAAAGGTAGTAGAAAATATAGGTGAGGCTATTGACCATATAAATAAGTATGGTACAAAACATTCAGAGGCCATAGTTACTGAGAACTATACGAATGCCAACCTTTTTACTAGGACAGTAGATGCATCAACTGTATATGTAAATGCAGCAACTAGATTTACAGATGGAAGTGAGTTTGGATTTGGGGCAGAAATGGGAATTAGTACACAAAAAATCCATGCAAGAGGTCCTGTTGGATTAAATGAACTAGTTACTAATAAATATGTTGTGTTGGGCCAAGGGCAAACAAGAAAGTAGGAGATTTTTTGAATAGCGATTTAATTAAGGATAGTAAGAAGATAGTAATAAAGATAGGTAGTAGTACTATAACAAGTGAGGATGGGACTATTAACAAGGCATTTTTAGAAAACCTAGCCCACCAAGTAAAAAGCCTGAGGGATATGGGGAAAAGTGTAATAATTGTTTCATCAGGGGCTAGGATAGCAGGAGTAAATGTCCTAGGAAAATGGTCTAGGAAGGAAGACATTCATTATAAACAGGCCCTATGTGCAATGGGGCAAGTTGAACTTATGGACTCTTATAGGAGGATTTTTGGCAAGTACAATATTCACATAGGGCAAATCCTCTTGACTAAGGAAGACTTTCTTCACGAGGCAAGGACTTTAAATATAAGGAACACTATTTTTACCCTAATAGATGAAGGGGTAGTTCCAATTATCAATGAGAATGATACTGTTTGTGTAGAGGAAATAAAAATAGGTGACAATGATATGCTGGCAGCCCATACAACTGTTTTATGGGGAGGAGACCTACTGGTTTTATTATCTGATATAGATGGTGTCTACAATAAAAATCCTCAGGATAACCCAGATGCCTACCTAATAGAAGAGATTAGGGACATTGATAAATTAGAGGATAATATTTCCACTGAAAACAAGTCGTCTTTTGGAACAGGTGGTATGGTGACAAAGATTAAAGCTGCTAGAAAGGTTACTAAATACGGTGCAGATTTAGTTGTAGCCAAGGGTAAGAAAGAAAATATATTGTTAGACTTATTTACCAGTGATGGGTTGGGAAGTATATTTATAAGTAAAAACAAGAATTAACAGATGAAATTAGGCATAGACTTAGGATGCCTAATTTTTTTATTTTTCATGAGGTTAAGATAAATACATTGTATATTTGATATATAAATGATATCATTTATATATCAAAAAAAGGAGGGTTAGTATGATAAAATTTGAAAATGTAAGTAAGTTATATGGAAGTAGTGATAGGAAAGCAGTTGATAGTATAAGTATGGAGATAGATTCAGGTGAGATTTTTGGTTTTATAGGACCTAATGGAGCAGGTAAGACAACCAGTATAAAGATGATGGTAGGCTTGGCTAAACCATCTGAAGGAAAGATAAGTATTAATGGAATAGACCCTTGGCAGGATCCTATTTCAAGTAAGAACAAACTTTATTATATACCAGATAACCCACATATATACAGTAAGTTAAAGGGTATGGAGTACTTAAATTTCATAGGAGACATTTACAGGATACCAGTTGATGAAAGAAAAAAAAGAATCGACAAGTACTTGGGAATTTTTAATATTAAAGATTCAATAGATGACTTGATAGGTTCTTATTCCCATGGTATGAAGCAGAAGCTGGTTTTAACATCTGGCCTTATGGTAGGGCCTGATGTTTTAATATTAGATGAACCTATGGTAGGTTTAGATCCTAAATCAGCCTTCAATTTAAAGGAAATAATGAGGGAATTTTGCAGTGAGGGGAAGACAGTTTTCTTCTCAACCCATGTCTTAGAAGTGGCAGAAAACCTTTGTAGTAAAATTGGAATAATAAATAAGGGACGGTTAATATCCTTTGGTACTATGGAAGACCTTAGGAAGAATGAAAATGAGAATAAGAGCTTAGAGAATATATTCTTGGAGTTGACTGAAGAATGAAGAATATAATTAGCTTGTTCACTATAGACTTTAAGAATACTTTTTACTTTAGGGATAAGTCTAAGGAGAAAAGTTCAAAAGATATTTTTAGGATACTTTTATACCTTATACTTATAATTAGTATAATCCCGACCTACATCTTGTTTGTCACAGGCCTAATTGGTATATATAAGGTATTTGCCAATCTAGGTCAAGAAAGCGGTTTTTTAATGATAGGTCTCCTTGCTTCACAGTTTATTATCCTTATATTTGGCTTTGTGTACTTGATGTCGAAATTTTATTTTTCTAAGGATGTGGAAATTTTAATTCCCCTTCCCCTAAAATCAGAAGAGATTTTAATATCTAAATTTTTGATGGTCCTATTAAAGGAATATATAACTATTTTACCAATTATATTGCCCTTTATCTTAATCTATGGAGCTTATAATTTCAGTTTAAATTTTGTCCTAAAGGCTCTTATAGCCTTTAGCTTCTTGCCAGTGATTCCTTTAGCCATTTCAAGTATTTTTGTCATGATAATTATGAAGTTGGCCAGTGGGAATAAGCATAAGGATGCTCTTATCTTAATGGGAAATATTATTTTAGTTGGAGGAATTATGGGCTTTCAATTTATACTACAGGCCAAGCTAGGTCAATTAGGAGATAGTCCAGATAAGATGATGGAAGCTATGGTTAGCAACTCTAATTATATAGTAGATATGACTTCTACAATTTTTCCATATATAAGCTGGCTTGTAGCCAGTATGGTTTCTAGTAATTTTATAAGTTCTATTAGGGAAATGGCCAAGTATATCCTACTAAATTTAGCCTTTATAATTATTATAATAAAGCTAAGTAAGGCTGTATTTATTAAATCTGTAATAGAAGGTCTAGAACTTACAAAGACAAGTAAGAAAAAAGCTAAACAAGTAAGGGTTAAGTCTAAGGCTAAATTTATCACTATATGCAAAAAAGAAGTTTTGATTTTATTTAGAACCCCTGTCTATTTAATGAATACTGTTGCTGGAGCAATTATGATACCTTTAATGCTTATAATAATGGGAATGGTAGATAAGAATATCACCAGCATTTTAGCCTTAATAAAAACAGTAAATCCTAATCTGATAATGATTTACTCTATTTTTTATATGATTATAATGGGGGTTTTAAACAGTGTAAGTGTAACTAGTTTTTCAAGGGAGGGGGAAGACTTTTGGGTCCAGCAGGTAATACCTATTACATGGAAGGACCAACTGCTAGGGAGAATATTGGCCTCTTTATTAGTTCAAGCAATAGGTGTAATATCAGTGCTAGCTGTAGTTAACTATATAAGGTATTTAGGTTTGGTGACCAATTTTGTAATAATAGTAAGCAGTCTATTAGCTTCTATACCACCTAGTATCCTAGGCTTAATAATAGATGGATCAAGGCCTAAATTAGATTGGGACACTCCAGAAGAAGCTATTAAGAAAAATATGAATGTATTAATTGGTATGACAGGTATAAGTATTTATGTTCTCCCCCTAATAATTCTAAGCGTAAAGCTTTATTCTAGAATACCAGCTGGATATATAGTAGCTATTCTCATTTTGATAAGTGGCATTGGAACATTGATTTTAGCTAAAATATTTAAAAAAATTTACAA
>CAZRYA010000051.1:8533-9947 GCA_964604235.1 uncultured Tissierellaceae bacterium
TGAAAAATAGATAAAAGTATTATAGTATAGAGGGGTATACTATAATAGAGGTGGTTAAATGTGGAAGAAAATTTTGGCTAGGGCTTTTGATATTTTACTAATAGTCTTGATTATATTTTTTTCATATAGGATTTTGCAGAAGAAGGGAATAGTTCAAAGTAAAATAGAAAAATTAGATAGGCTACCTAATTTTAAAGTAGAGGATATATACGGGGAAGAATTTAATAGTAAGGAAGAATTTAAAGAACATGACTTTACCATAGTTAATATATGGTCACCTTTTTGTGGGGCGTGTTTAGAAGATATCCAGGCCTTAAACAATTTAAATACCTATGTTGAAGAAAATAATGGTATAATATTAGGGGTTGGAATAAAAACAGGAGTAAATAGGTTGAAGTCAACTGTGGAAGCTTATAATCTTTCTTATAGGAATGTAAAATCCAATATGAAAATGAATAGGGATTTTGTATCTGGAGCTGTTTTAACTCCAACGACTATAATTGTAAATAAGAGGGGAGAAATATTGGAACTCTCAGTAGGTTCTTATGACTCAAAGACCCAAGAAGAAGAAATGAAAAAACTAATTGATAAAGTAATAGGACAAGTAAAATAGATAGTAAGGAGAGGGCATATGGTATTTCTACAGATATTGGCTATGGTAGCCTTTGGTATAGCTTGGATTTTAAATTTAACATTAAGGAAGATGACTCATAAAACTTATGTAGACAAAGAATATAAAATAGATGAAAAGCTATATGGAGATTTGAAAAAGTATATGTTAATCCTAGTAGGAATAGGTATATTCTTAATAGGTGCAGTTTTTACTTTAGACTATATGGCCCATTAAAACAAATAAAGAAACCACATCGGATGACGTGGTTTCTTTTTTATTTAATTAGCTTTGAGTAAAACTCTACAACTAATTGGTCTTCTATTTCGATAGGAATATCTTCTCTTTCAGGTAATTTAACAATTGTTCCTGAGAAGTTAAGTGTATCTTTTTCAATGTATGGATAAGTTACCATAGCAAAGTCTTCAAAGTTATTTTTGAATAGGTCAACATTTCTAGATTTTTCTTTCAATGTAACTGTATCACCAACAGATAGCCTGTAAGAAGGAATATTAACCTTTTTACCATTTACTAAAACATGATTATGAACTACCATTTGACGAGCTTGTCTTATAGATGAAGCAAAGCCCAGCCTATACACAATATTATCAAGTCTCATTTCTAGGATTTTAATTAAAGCTGCACCAGTTAATTCATCAGATTTTTTAGCTTCTTTAACATAGCCTGTAAATTGCTTTTCCATAACTCCATAATAAGCCCTAAGTCTTTGTTTTTCAAGTAGTTGTTTACCATATTCAGATAGTTTTTTATCTGCCCTTGAAGTTCCTTTATTTGCTCTGTCCA
>CAZRYA010000052.1:0-9853 GCA_964604235.1 uncultured Tissierellaceae bacterium
ATAACTTCCTCTCTTTTATCTTATTTGTATAAAGGTCTTCAAAACTTATGTCCTTGTTTAATTCGATTGGATTGTATACAAGTATTTCTATGCCTGACTTTGACTCAGTCACAACAAATCCATCTTCCTTATACAATATCTTTTCCCCCAATAGGGATAAAAGCATATAGACATAGTAGGAAGGCTTCTTTAAATAAGATGAGGTGATAATTCCATTTCCTCCAAAAAAAGTATCATTGTCTAAAATAGTCTCACTACTGATTTCATCTATCATAAGTGGCATTATTTTCTTTCCATTATGAATGTAGTTGTAGATTATATAGGGGACCATAAATAGACTATCATACATTGGATTGACTTCATCCTCCAGCTGGACCAGGTTAAAGCTTCCTATGTCTCTTGGTTCAATCCAATGGTGGACTTCGCTTCCGAAAATTGGTTCAAAGTAGCTCACGAATTCATCTACTATGTACCTTTCCACTCTAGCAATATTTATAACAGGTTTTAACTTTACTTCCTTTAAAAAAACTAGGATATTTTCAACCCTTGTCCAATTTATAAACCTATTATTTTTTCCCCTATAGATATCCATATCCTTAGAAAAAAGGTTGTTCATAATACAATATGTAAACCTTATCTCCTCTTGAATTTCCTTTAACTTATTCCTATTTTCTTCTTCCAATAGGAGGGATATGTCCCCTAAATCTATTACAAGTGGTCTTTCATATGACCCTATTTCTTCTTTTTCCATGTCAATATAGAGCTTTATTATCTTATTGTCATAATCATACCTGTCATAGTCCTCTAAAATATCCTTAAGCAATGAAACTGCATCATCTATTTGTAAATAGCTAATATCTTTCATGGCCTCAAATTGCTCATCTGTAACCTTATACTTACTTCTATATTCTAGGGGGCTATAAGAATACCTGTTTTTAAAATGTTTATTGTAGTATCTAACATGAGAAAATCCAACTTCTTCAGAAATTTCCAAGATGTTTTTATCTGTATTTAAGAGTAATCTTCTAGATTCTTCTACTCTTATACCATTTAAAAAATCATTAAAGCTCTGTCCAAAAGTATCTTTTATCTTATAAGACAAATATTGAGGACTCAAATATTCCCTTTCAGCGATTTCCTGAAGAGATACTTTGTTCATATAATTTGCCCTTAAATAACTTATTATTCTATGGTATCTTTCGAGCTGCACCTCGTCTTCTCTGAGACTTTCTTCCTCGTAAAATAAATAATGAAAGCTATTTAAAAGTAAATACATCATATTCAAAAGGTTTTCCTCTATTTCATCTTCATAGTCGTCCATTTTAGAAACCGTTTCATAAAGTATAATTGATATGTACTCCCTAAGTCTTTCATACTTTTCATCATCCTGATTATTTCCTTCTAATGAATTAGTATAGAAAAATATATTTTCTCCTGGATCATAATATTTTTCAAAAAAACTTGGGTCTATATCTAATACTAAAACCTTATTGTTTTTATCTTGGGATTTTATAGAGTAAATCTCATTTTTGTTGATTATTTCAATTTCCCTCTCTCTTAGAGTATAAACATCTGATTCTATATATACATCTATTGACCCTTCAATTACAAATAAGATTTCTATGGAGTCTTTCCAGTGCATGGGATAGTCCATTATGTTTACCAGTTCTAATTTTATAGGAAGATCTTTAATATATTCGATACTTTCCTTTCTCATCTAATCACCTATTTTTCATTAAATTCAATTCTATGTCTTAAGCCAATTAAACTTTCTACATCAAAACTAAAGATGATTCCAGTTCCAGGATCTTTAAGTCCTCCTATTTCTATCATAGACTTCATTATTTCTTCTTTTTCCTCTTCATTTGTCAAAATAAGTATTATTTCTTTAGATGCTTCAACATGAACATTTAAAAACTTTTTTACTTCTGATTCACCTGTTCCCCTACCATAGAAAATAGTAGCTCCAACAGCTCCTTTTTTCTTGGCTGCTTCTACAACCTTGTCTGCCCTGCCTCTTTCTACGACAGCTACAATACATTTTATATCAATCACAAAAAACCCTCCTAAAATTTAGTCAATATACCTAAAACTAGTACCGATATCATAGATCCTACGGAAGTAAGCCCCACTATACCAAATCCAGCCAATAGTGGGTCTATTCCTTCAATTGCTGAAGCCAAACCTACTGCTAGAGCCATATTTATTGGAATATTTACTGGACCTGTTGTTGCACTGGCAGCATCAAATGCAATTGCATTAAAAGGCGCTGGTGAAAATAAACTTAAACCTATTACCAGAATTAATAATGGTATTAATATTTTTACATATCCAATATTTAATACAATTTTTAAAAGCCCTATACTCATTCCAAAACCAAAACCGAATGCCACTGCATGAATCAATACCTTTGCTGGTATAGCTCCTGCTGATAACTCTTCCACCTCTAAGGCCAAAGCCTTAAGTCCTGGCTCTACTAGAGTTGCAAAATATCCTATTACAAACCCAATTAATAGGATTATCCACTTTCTATCTAGCTCTATTAAGTTTCGTCCTACTGTATCTCCTAGGGGGATCAAACTCATAGTGGTTCCCTTTAAGAAAAAATGTAGTCCTAATACAGAAAGTAGTATCCCTATTATGAAATCTTTAAAGTCTGCAAAAGGCTTTTTAAAGACTACAAGCTGCAAAAAAGTCAGTATTGCTGCTAAGGGTGCCACACTGGAAAATGTGTCCCAAAGAGCGCTTAAGCTTTCTAAACCTTTCATTCTTACACTCCTTTATTTTATAATATCTTGTATACATACCCATTATACTATAGATTTACTCATAATTAAAATTTTGAAAGTTTCTGTTTGTAAATTCCTATATTAATGTATATAATAAGCTTATATATTAATATAGGAGGTGTACCATGGATAAAGAAAAGTTTATACCAGAAGTAAAGTCTTCTCTTAGGTCCAGAATTATTGAAGTCCCTCCTGCAATTTATAAGGCTAGCGGTATCAAAATTCTAGGAACTAGAATTAAGTCTTTACTTTTCACAACAGACCTTGCATTGATAAAAAATAACAATGCGAATTCAATCATTGCTGTTTATCCTTTTACTCCCCAACTTTCAATCACCCAAGCTATATTAGAAGTAGCTCCGGTTCCTGTTTTTGTTGGTGTTGGAGGAGGACTTACTACTGGAAAACGTTCAATCAATATAGCTCTTCAGGCTGAACTTATGGGAGCTTATGGAGTCGTTGTAAACGCCCCGACCTCAAATGAAGTTATTAAGCAAATGAGAGAAAAAATTGATATTCCTATTATTGCAACTATTGCATCTCGCCATGATGACTTTGTAGGGAAGGCCCAAGCAGGTGCTTCCATATTTAACGTTTCTGGTGGATCTAATACAGCACTAGTTGTTAGAATGTTAAGAGAAGAATTTGGAAAGGAATTTCCAATCATTGCAACAGGAGGCCCTACTGAAGAATCTATTTTAGAAACTATTGAAGCAGGTGCCAATGCAATTACTTATACACCGCCAAGTAGCTCAGATATATTTGCAGGTATAATGCAACAATATAGAGTCGATAAGAGAATATAGAAAAACTTCCAAAGTTTAACTTTGGAAGTTTTTCTATAGTTAATATATTTTTGAGATTCCTAACTAGCTATTTAAAAAGTTCTAATTATCATTTTTCCCTCTAAAACCTATGCTTTTTTCCTACTAGTATCTTCTTTTGCAAAAAATTCTTTTGTAAGTTGAATAACCAACGGACTTAAAAGTACAACTCCTATTAAGTTTGGTATGGCCATTAGTCCATTTAAAGCATCTGCTATATCCCATAATGGTTCAAGTCCTCCAATAGAACCTATTACTATAAAGGGAATCCAAATTATCTTATAAAATATAATAACATTTGGCCCTAGTAAATACTCTGCACATCTCTCTCCATAGTACTCCCAACCTAAGATAGTTGAGAAGGCAAAAAGTAATAAGCCTATGGCTATTATCCAGCCACCGTATACTGGGATTACTGTATTAAATGCCTCTGTAGTAAGGGCTGCTGCACTAAGGCCTGTTTCCCAAACTCCTGTAAGTATAATGGAAAGAGCTGTTATACTTGCTATTACTATAGTATCTATAAAAACTTCAAATACTCCCCATAAACCCTGCCTAACCGCACTGTCAGTAGTTGCTGCTGCATGGGCTATTGGAGCAGATCCAAGTCCTGCCTCATTGGTAAATACTCCCCTTGCAATTCCATACTTCATAGCTGCACTTACAGTAGATCCTACAAATCCACCTAGGGCTGCATGGCCTGTAAAGGCACTTGTAAAGATTAATTTAAAAGCTGCTGGTATACCACTAATATTAGTAATTATAATTACTAGTCCTCCTAGAATATAAAAAGCTGCCATAAATGGTACTAGCTTCTCTGTAACTTGTCCTATTCTCTTTATTCCTCCAACTATAACTATACCTGCAAAAACTGCACATATAATTCCAACAACTAATCTATTAGCTCCAAAAGTTACTTCTAGGGCTTCAGCTATTGAGTTTGATTGAACCATATTTCCAATACCGAAGGCTGCCAAGGCTCCAAAGAAAGCAAATATTTTTGCCAACCATTTCTTGCCCAAGCCCTTTTCTATATAGTACATTGGCCCTCCGACAAATCTACCATCTTCTGTTTCTTCTCTAAAATGAATTGATAAAACAACTTCTGCAAATTTAGTAGTCATACCCACTATGGCTGCAAACCACATCCAAAAAATAGCTCCTGGTCCTCCTAGGGCTATTGCCGTTGCTACCCCTGCTATATTACCTGTTCCCACTGTTGCTGCAAGTGCTGTTGAAACCGCTTGAAATGCTGATACTTCTCCTTCTCCTTGACTTTCCTTGGAAAAGATTTTTAATAAGGTATTCCTAAGTACATAGCCTAACTTTCTTATTGAAAAAAATCCTGTTCTGGCACTTAAATAAATTCCCGTTCCCACCAACAAAATTAACATAGGTGGTCCCCATACAAAGTCCTGAATTTTTCCTACCAAACCTAAAAAAGTTTCCATTGTAAAAAATCCTCCTCAGCTTTCTCTAATATAATATTTGATTATCTCAATTCTATACTAAAGTTTAATATCTTGTCAATTAGTTTTTAGAATATTCTGTTAATTTATTTTTTATCAATCTTTCTACTCTAGCTATGTATTTCCCTATCTTTGTTAAATTTATACCGAAGATTTTTCAAGGCTAAAAAGTAGGGCCAGTTAAAAATCAACTGGCCCTTATTATTTCTAATAGGTATTTATCAGGGATATTATGCCTGAGATAAACTGTTTCATAGATATAACTCCTCTATCTTCAGTCTTACCCCTTATAAAGTCCATCTCTCTTTTTACTTGTCCAAAGTTAAATAAACTATTAGAATACTTTTTAAAAATAGCATTTTGGCTATCTTCTAGTCCTAAATTAGCTAGGTTTACAATGGCAACATTTATTGCCCTCCTCATTTTTTGTTCCATTATCTTTGGTTTATCAGTAAGGGCTGAACATATTTCTCTTAGGGTGGTCTGAGACATATCTATATTGTGTTTAATAACATGATCAATTACCCTTTCTATGTCCTTAGAACCTTTTTCGCCAATTATACCCAACTCTAATAGGATAGAATTTACCCTAACTTCTTCGGTTTCATCTATTCCATCAGCATATAGTTTCTTTCCTTGGATTATCTTATCTATATTATTGATTTTATGTATCAAATCAGTTTTATCCAATATATTATTTATCGCAAAATGCATTTCTATAGGGTCCACAGGGCTTTTAAAAATAATATCTACTTTATTTAGATTAATTTCATCTAAAAGCTCCCTATCTTCTTCCTTAAATACTAATATTTTATCATAGTCATTTCCATTTATTAAGTTATTTACACCTATTTTATTTTCTTCATCTAAGAACAAAATCAAAATAAAATTATGCTCATCAAATACAACAGAAGATAATTCTTCCAGGACAATGATTTCTATACTTTCATCTAATTTTTCTCTTAATAATTCTAGTAAATCTTTATTTCCATAATTCCCATATATGATGATTTTCATAAGTCCCTCCAATATAAATTGGTATTTGTTACTAAATAATCTATACCGCTAAAGTTCCCATTCTAAACTTATTTTTAAATGTTTTATTCTGAAAATATAATGTATAATGAATTTAAAGAATATTATACTATAACTTTAACGGAAATTTGCTTTTTTATCAAGTTTTTCAACTAAAAAGGAGGCTATTATGGACAAAGACTTAATTGAAGATTTAAAATTAAAAAAAGAATTATTTTGGATTAACCCTAAGGAGGAAGAGTTCTCTTCAGCTATTGGTAAGATACCTGTCTCACTGAGTGATGTTAAAGATGCCCAAGCTAGGCTAGAAAGATTTATCCCCTACATTAAATCCGCATTCCCAGAAAATCCCACAGGCTATATTGAATCTCACATAGATCCAATTCCCAATATGAAGGCTTTAATAGAAGATGAATTTAAATTAAATATAGGAGGCCAAGTCTTTTTAAAAAGGGATGATTTACTTCCTATTGCTGGTTCTAGTCTTAAAACATGCTGAGGCTCTTGCTTTAGAAAATGGTCTTTTAAAAGAAACTGATGATTATAGTCTTTTGAATAGTCCTGAATTTAAAAAGTTTTTCTCCACCTATAAAATTCAAGTTGGTAGTACAGGTAACTTAGGCCTAAGTATTGGAATAATGTCTGCGAAAATTGGCTTTAATGTTATAGTTCATATGTCCAGTGATGCTAAAGAGTGGAAAAAAGACCTACTTAGGTCTAAAGGAGTTAGGGTTATAGAATATGACTCTGACTATTCTATAGCCGTATTAGAAGGTAGAAAGCTATCTGACTCAGATCCTAAGTCTTATTTTATAGATGACGAAAACTCTAAAGACCTTTTCCTAGGCTATGCCGTTGGAGGTTACAGGACTGGTCAACAAATAGACCAGCTAAATATTAAAGTAGATGGGGAAAATCCTCTATATGTTTACCTACCATGTGGGGTTGGTGGGGGACCTGGTGGAGTTGCCTTTGGTCTTAAGCTATATTTTGGAGACAGGGTTAAATGTATCTTTGCTGAACCTACTAATTCTCCTGCTATGTTGTTAGGCCTTTATACAGGGCTCCATGATAAAATCTCTGTTTTTGATATAGGTTTAACAAACCTAACCGAAGCTGATGGTTTAGCTGTTGGTAGACCTTCTTCTTTTGTAGGTAATATAATGGATAAGTTTTTAACAGGGGCCTTTACTATTGAAGACCATAGGCTTTTTGGCTTTCTAAAGGGCTTATATGAAAGTGAAAATATATTTATAGAGCCTTCAGCCTGTGCTGGTTTTATGGGTCCTATATTTGTTGAAAGAGATTCTAGATTAAAAAAAGGCAACCATTTAATATGGGCAACGGGAGGCTCCTTGGTACCTTCTGATATAAAAGACCAGCTATTAAAATAGTATTGTTAACCAAGTTTGGTTTTATAGTTTACAATCTTGTTTCCTCCTTATATAATTTGTTTATAAGCTTATATAAGGAGGATTTTTTATGAAGTTAACCACAAAAGAATTGGTTTTAATTTCTTTGTTTACTAGTTTAACCATTATAGGAGCATTTATATCCATTCCCCTAGGGCCTATTCCAGTAACCCTACAAACCCTATTTGTAACTATGGGTTTCTTATTACTTGGTGGAAAGTTATCATTTATATCCCAACTTGTATACATATTACTTGGATTTATTGGCCTTCCCATTTTTTCTGGCTTTAGCTCTGGCCTACAAGCAATTTTTAAACCCAGCTTTGGCTTTATAATAGGTTTTTTAGTTAGCTCCTTGATTTCGGGTTACTTCTTATATAGAAAACCCCTAAACAAACTAAGGCTTGGCTTTTGGGCAATTTTAGGAAACCTTTTAATTTACTTAATAGGTCTACCCTATATGTACTATATATTAAATGTCCACCTAGCCAAGGGATTGGACACCTATACTATATTAAGCCTAGGTCTTTTACCTTTTATTCCTGGGGATATTATAAAGATAGGCCTGGCCCTAATTATTAGTTTTAGGCTAATACCTGTAATAAAAAAAGAAAGGTTTAACTAACATAACCTTTCTTTCCCCTTATGGAAATTTCTCCTGAATATACTTCTTCTATTAGGCCACTTTCTTTTTCAACTAGTAAGTGCCCCTCTCTATTGATTCCTAACAGTCGTCCCTCTTCCTCCTTAAGACCATGTATTATTCTAATTTCTTCTCCTACTAATAGGAGTTTTTCCCCTATTATTTCAATAGATTTATTAATATGTCCCTCTCTTATAAAATCTTCATACAATAATTCAAACTCATTTAGGATTCTGGCAAATAGAATCTGCCTGTCTATCTCCCTATTTTCCTCTATTTTTATGGAACTGGCCTTATCTAATAGGCCATCTAAATCTTCCAAGTCTAGGTTTAAATTTATTCCTATTCCCATTAAGATATAGTCTATCATATTTAGTTCACAGGACATTTCTGTTAGGATTCCACATATTTTTTTCCCATTTAAAAGCAGGTCATTGGGCCACTTTATCCTATAGTCAACCCCCATAGATTGGAAGGCCTGTCCTACTGCAGCTCCTCCTAATAGGGTAATATTTTGTGCTAAAAGAGGATCTAGGTTAGGTTTTAATACTATAGTCATCCATATGCCTTTTTTCTTTGGTGATAGCCAAGACCTTCCCAACCTACCCTTACCAGCAGTTTGTCTTTCTGCAACTATTACTGTACCCTCTTCTAATTCATTTGCTTGTAATTTACCATAGTTGTTAGTTGAATCTATTTCATCTAAATAGATTATATTTCGGCCTATATATTTTGTATCTAAGTAACCCTTCACTTCTCCATAACTTAAAATGTCTGGAGCTGATTCTAGTCTATATCCTAATTTAGTAGCTGAAGTGATTTCATAGCCATCTTCCCTTAACTTATTAATGTGTTTCCATATTGAAGTTCTACTTGTATCAAAAATTTCTGATAGTCTTTCTCCTGATACATAGCCCTTCTCTTCCTTTAAAATTTCTAATATTTTATTCTTCAATAGGCTTCTCCTTCCTTATTATTAAGTCTTATTTACAAGGTATGTCTAATATGTTATTGTATATAACGGAGGTGTTTTTAGTGAGGAAAAAATATATAACTACTTTACTAATTATATTTGTACTAAGTATATCACAATTTTCACTAGCAGAAAGTCTTAATTTAGATAGTTGGAATATCGATGCAGGATTAGAATCTAATGGAGACTTGACAATTGAGGAGACTCTAAAAACTACTTTAGATGAAAATAGTTATCTTTCTATTGAAATTAAATCTAATACAATAGAAGATGGAGCTGAAGAAATTACAATTAAGGCGACAATTGATGGAAAAGAAGTTGAATTTACTGAAGATGAAAATGCAGCAAAAGGAAGTAATGATGTTTTTAAAGTAACAAGAGAAGAAGATAAGACTAAGGTTGAAATCTTTTCAACGACTACTGGTCCAGCTGAATTTAAAATAAATTACATTTTAAAAAATCAAGCTACTATTCACAAGAATACAGGAGAACTTCTATTTGACTTCACAAGGTCAAATTTAGAGTCTAAAGAAGTATCTAGCAAAATAACTTTACCTAAAGAAGGAAATGAAGAAATCTACATCTTTAACCATGGTAAGGCTGAATATAAACTTGATGGAAATTCTTTCCAACTAGACCCTGTTGAAATTGGAAACAGCGAAGAAATCAAGGGTAGGATTTTATTTCCTAAAGAATATATCCTATACA
>CAZRYA010000053.1:0-873 GCA_964604235.1 uncultured Tissierellaceae bacterium
CCATACTCTCACCTTCTATAATAAATACTCTATTTAATGATGATATCATAAGTTCTTTATTTATAAAATAAAAAAAATAAGTGAAAGATTATAACTTTAGTTAATTTAACTAAATTAATCCTTCACCTTTTTTTATTTATATAAGAGAATTTGAATATTTGAGTCTCATGTGGTTCGCAATAATACTTAGTTTTACTTTTTATTTGCCAGTGGTATTGTGGGTCAATAAGAAGCCTATGATAGGTATGCTAATGTTGCCAAAAACATGTACTTATCTATGGATGTTGACTATGTACATGTTGTATATAAAAAGTACTTAGAAAGGGGATGTTTGAGATTAAGAAAAATGAAGCTTATTCAAAATTGACAAATGAGGTGGGGGGCACCAGTTCCAGATAATGAAAATTCAATAAGTGCTGGACCAAGAGGGCCAGTTATGATGCAAGATGTATGGCTAATGGAGAAGATGGCCCACTTCAATAGGGAAGTAATACTGGAAAAAAGGATGCATGCCAAGGGATGGGGAGCCTATGGTAAATTTACTGTAACCCATGATATATCAAACTACACCAAGGCCAAGGTCTTACAGAAGGATAAGGAAACAGAAGTTTTTGTAAGATTTTCTACAGTGGCTGGTGAAAGGGGAGCAGCAGACTGTGAAAGGGATATTAAGGGAGTTGCAGTTAAGTTCTACACAGAAGAAGGAAACTGGGACCTGGTAGGTAACAATACCCCAACATTTTTTATAAGGGATGTACACAATTTTTCAGATTTAAATAGGGCAGTTAAAAGAGACCCTAGGACAGGTAGGAGGTAGGCCCAAAACAATTGGGACTTTTGGACACTGTTACCTGAAGCCTTCCATCAAACTAC
>CAZRYA010000053.1:883-9601 GCA_964604235.1 uncultured Tissierellaceae bacterium
TGAGTGATAGAGGAATTCCAGCATCTTTCAGGAATATGCACTTTTTTGGTGAGCATACTTTTTCTTTCTATAATGAAAAAAATGAAAGAGTATGGTGTAAGTTTCACTTTAAGACCCAACAGGGGATTAAAAATTTAAGTAATGAAGAGGCAGCAAAAATAAATGGAATGGACAGGGAGTACCATGGAAAAGACCTATATGAATCGATAGAAAGTGGTCAGTATCCTAAGTGGACTATGTATGTTCAAATAATGACTGAAGAAGAAGCCAAAAACCATTATGAAAATCCATTTGACATTACTAAAATATGGAGGCATGGAGAATTTCCATTGATTGAAGTAGGTGTTCTAGAGTTAAATCGAAATCCAGAAAACTACTTTGCAGAAGTAGAGCAAGCGGCATTTGCACCAGCCCATGTAGTACCTGGTATCGGTTTTAGTCCAGACAAGTTTTTACAGGGAAGATTGTTTGCTTATGGGGATGCTCAAAGGTATAGACTGGGAGTAAACCATAATCATATACCAGTAAATGCAGCTAAAGTAACTGTTAATGAGTATCATCGTGATGGAGCTATGAGGGTAGATGGAAACTATGGTGGAGCACCAGCCTACACTCCAAATAGCTATGGAGCATGGACGGCTCAACCAGAAGTAATGGAACCAGCCTTAGATTTAGATGGTGCTATGTATCGTTATGATTATAAGGATGATCCTACCGATGATTGTTTCCGTGCAGCTGGGAATCTGTGGAGGATACTTGAAGAAGATAAAAAGCAAATTTTAATTGATAACACACTGGCAGATATTAAGCCGGTTACTGAAAATATTAAGTACAGGCATGCAGTACATTGTTATTTGGCAGACCAAGAGTATGGCGAAAGGTTTACCAAAGGAGCAGGCTTAAGTATGGATAAGGTGAAAGATTTGGCCAAATTAAACCATGATGATTTGGTAAATGCTACCCTAAATTAAGAAAAAAGAGTTGAATTATTTTTATAATTCAACTCTTTTACTACATCTTATCTATTATTAATTTTAAGTCTTCAGCTAGAGATTTAGCTGTATCAAAGTCATTTTTGATTAAGGCTTCTTCTATCTTTCTCTCAAGTGTTTTTTTACTTTCTTCTAATTCAGTGTAGTCTTTGTCAAAATAATTATTATAAATCATTCGCTTGAATTTTTTTATATTCATTTTGCGAATAGACTTGTCTTCAATAATTAGAACATAATCCATAGAATTGATTATGAAATAAAAATCATGAGAAACCATTAAGACGCTACCCTTGTAGTCTTCAATAGCTTTTTCAAGAGCAACTTGAGAGTATAAGTCTAGATGGCTAGTAGGCTCATCTAATATTAAAATATCAGCCTTACTGCTTGAAATCTTTGCTAGTTGAAGTAGATTCTTTTCTCCACCAGATAGTGAGCCTATTTTTTGGTATAATATGTCTTCATTGAAACCAAATGTACTTAGGTAAGAAAAGCTAGCTTGAGAATCCTCAAAACCTAAATCCAGAAATTCCTGGAGCACTGTATTGGATTCATCCAACATTTCACCTTGAATTTGAGATAGGTAAATATAGTTAGCATTTTCATTATATTTAACACTAGGACTGGAATTTTGAGATATTTTACGAAGTAAACTAGTTTTTCCACTACCATTAGGACCAATTATAGCAACTTTTTCCTTTGAAGCTAAAGAGAAATTAATATTTTCTAAGAGATTTTCTTCGAAAGATATATTCAAATCCATAATGTCTAAAATTATCTCATCATCTAGATTATTTTTAGATTCAAATTTAATATTAGGATGATTTATAAATAGAAATGGTGGTTTAATCCTTCTAGCTTCCAATCTTTCAAGAATTTTTCTCCTAGAACTTACATGCTTACCGATGGAAGCATCTGAATTTAGGCCAGATTCAAATTGAAATCTTTCTACTAGTTTCTTGTTTCTAGCTATTTCTTCAGTATCATTAAGGGCAAGTTCTTGAACTTCAATTTTAGCTTCTAAAAGGGAATAATTATAATCAACATATCTTCCATCAAATTCTTGGACTTCCATATTTTCTAAATGTATAATTTTATTAAAACAATGATTTAATAAAAACCTATTATGGGTAATGACTATTAATGTCTCCTTATAGGAATTAATTAATTCTTTTAAAGCTATTAGGTTTTCGAAATCCAGAAAAACATCAGGTTCGTCCATAATCATTAAGTCTTTTTTGTTTAGCATTTCTTTTATGACTTGTACTAATTTAAACTCCCCACCACTAAGCTCAGAAACTAGTAGGTGTTTATGGTTTATCAATCCAACTAAGTTCAATTTCTTATTTATTTCCATTTCAAATTCATTTCCACCTAAGGCATCAAAGGCATCTGAAGTTTCTTGATATTTTACAAGTAGACTATCAATATCATCTGAAGTTTCCATTTCCTTACATATAAAATCTATTTCTTCTTGCAATTCAATTGATTTACCTCCAATGTATTGAAATACAGTTAGGTTTTCCATAGCATTAGTATCTAAAAATTGTGAAATATAGCCAATTTTTAAGCTAGGATCAATTTCTATTTCTCCATCAAATATATGTTTATCAGGATTTAAAATCAAATCGACTAAAGTTGTCTTTCCACTTCCGTTTACTCCTATAAAAGCACAATGTTGACCTTGCTCAATAGTGAAAGATATTTTATTATACAAATCTTTTTGACCATACCAATAAGATAGGTCTTTAACTTTTATCATATTTAAACCTCTTTCCTTTATTAATTTATATATTAACTGAATTATTTTTTAAATTTACAGGCTAATAGTATAACATTTTTCACCAATACTTGCAATGATTGATTATAAGACATTTACCCATAGATAAAAATATTATATACGGATAGAAAATTATCTATGTTGCCAGGATAAAACAAATAAAAAGCCAAATTGCTTAGTAAGATTACAATTATTTTAACAAGAAGAAACCAATAATATTTATAGATTATAAAGATGTTTTGTAGAAAAATGTCAAAAACTAAGGAATTATTTATATAAATTATAATTTATATAAATAATTCCAATGAATATTGGTTAGTTTATTGATAAACTAAATAAAACTCATATAATATATTTAATAAGGAAAAAAGTCTTAAATATAAAATGTATCAAAATCATGATTTATGTTTTTGTGTGTAGGGGGATTTTTATGAAAAAAGTTTTAGGAGTAACAATGTCATTAGTATTAGCGGGATCTTTAGTAGGTTGTTCAAAACCAGCAGATAAAGATTCAGGAAAAAATGATGGGGATAAGAAAGATGCAGTAGTATCTTTTGAACCAGGTAAGTACATAGGAGTTGCAGAAGGACACAATGGATAATTAGAACTAGAAGTTGAATTCTCAGAAAACGAAATAAAGGCTATAAATGTTTTAAACAGTGGGGAGACTGAACATATATCTAGAGTAGTTTTTGATAAAATGCCAAAAGCAATGATAGAAAACCAAAGCTTAAAAGTTGAGTCAGTAACAGGGGCTACTGTTACATCAGGAGCTTTTAAAACAGCTGTGAAAGATGCAGTTGTACAAGCAAAAGGTGACCCAGCTTTATTAAACAAGGAAATTGCTAAATAAGTTAAAGACGAAACTATAGAGTTAGAGGCAGATGTAGTAGTTGTTGGAGGAGGAAGTGCTGGACTTTCTGCAGCCTTAGCAGCAGAAGAAAAGGGACTATCAGTTATATTATTAGAGAAAAATGCCATGTTAGGCGGGCATACTGCATTTAGTGGTGGTTTATCCCTAGTAACTGGTTCAGAACTACAAAAAGAGCTAGGAGTTGAAAATGATACTCCTGAAAAGGCCTATGATGATTTATTTGTAAATGGTGGAGAAAAATCAGTACCTGAATTATTAGAATTATATAGTGAAAACATGGGAGTTGCTACAGATTGGAGCTTTAATTATGTAGGAGAACCTAAACCAGAATCATTGACAAAGTTAGGTGAAAATACTGTAGATAGAGGAATTTTCTATGTTGGTGGAGGAGCAGGACTTATAGATTCTATGGCTGCTAAGATGGAAGGAACAAGTATAGATTTACATTTAGATACAAAGGCTAAAGAATTAATTCAAGATGGAGATTCTATAGTTGGAATAAAGGCAGAAGCTAAAGATGGTACAAAGTATGTTATAAAGGCTGATTCAACTGTATTAGCAACAGGCGGATACGCAGCACGTAAGGATTTATTACCAGAATCAGTACAAAATTCTGTATACTACGGAGCTAGTTTATCAACAGGAGATGGTTTAGAAATGGGTCAAGCTGTTGGTGTAGACACAGTTAACATGGCATATTTAGAATTATTTGAAAATGGTGTTGAATGGCATCCAGGAATTGCTAAATCAACATATAATGGTTCTATGGCATCTTGGAATGAAAGTGGTATCTTAGTTGACCGTGGTGGAAATAGGGTTATAAATGAAAGAGGATCAGGAATTTCAATAGTTAAGAAACAAGAAGAGCAAGAAGATGGAATGCTATTCTTATTAATGGACAATAACACATTTAACACTTTCAGTGAAAATATAGGTGGTACAGGAATTTCAGCAGTTATGTTAGATAAATGGGTAGAAAATAATGGACCAACAGGGCCTATATTTGCCCATGGAGAAACAATCGAAGAAGTTGCTAAAGTAGTAGGAATTGATGCAGCAGGATTGAATTCAACTATAGAAAAGTATAATGGATATGTTGAAGCTGGAAAAGATGAAGAGTTTGGAAGGCCAGCTGAATACATGAATAGTAAAATAGGTGAAGGACCATACTATTTAGTAGAACAAAGACCAAGATATGCAACTACACTAGGTGGATTATTAGTAAATACTAACTTAGAAGTAATAAACAAAGAAGGAGCTCCTATTAAAGGATTATATGCTATAGGAGATACAGCTGGTGGAGTTCGTGGAGATGATTCAGTACCAGGATCAGATGTAGGTTGGGCAATAACATCTGGATATTTATTAGGAGATATTTTATCAAAATAATATAAAAGTAGTAGAAAAACACCAGGTCTTATTTTCATAAGACCTGGTGTTTTTAGTGGAAATTATCTGTCTAAATCCTTGGGATATAACTTTTATCTAAGCTATAAAAATTAATAATATGCTTAAAAACATATTGTAAAAATGATATATAAGTGATATCATTAAGATATCAAATAAAAGGAGTGGAAATAGTGGAAGAAAAAATTATAAAATCAAAGAATGGAATGTTAGTCTTATTTGTAAGTATAGCCTTAATCTTAGGGTCAATAGTTTTTATGATTATAGGTAATAGTGGTTTATTTGTAATGGGTGGAATATTAGGAATATTACTGGGCGTATTTTTGTTAATTGGATTAAAGGTAGTAAAACCTCAAGAAGCTTTAGTTCTGACCCTATTTGGTAATTACATGGGAAGCATAAAAGAATCAGGTTTTTACTTTGTGAATCCATTTGCTATAGCAGTAAATCCTGCAGCAGAAACCAAGTTAGGACAAAGTGGAGATGTAGACGTTAGTCCTAAAAAATTAAATATAGTTGATGGTAAAACTGCAACGCCAGTAATAACGGATAAGAAAATATCTTTAAAAATCATGACTTTAAACAATAGTAGGCAAAAAGTAAATGATGTACTTGGAAATCCTGTGGAAATAGGTATAGCTGTAATGTGGAGAGTAGTAGATACTTCCAAAGCTGTTTTTAATGTAGATAACTACAAAGAATACCTATCCCTTCAATGTGATAGTGCTGTTAGGAATATAGTTAAAATTTATCCATATGATATAGCTCAAGGAGTAGATACTACGGGAGATGGGGAGCCAGATGAAGGTAGCCTAAGAGGATCAAGTGAAACTGTAGTAAGGAGAATACGAGAAGAGCTACAATCTAGGGTTGAAGAGGCTGGTTTAGAAATAATAGAGGCCAGGATTACTTATTTGGCCTATGCACAAGAAATAGCAGCAGCCATGTTACAAAGGCAGCAAGCCAGTGCAGTTATTGATGCTAGAAAGATGATAGTAGATGGTGCGGTGGGTATGGTAGAAATGGCTTTAGAAAAGCTAAATGAAAAAGAGATTGTAGAATTAGATGAAGAGAGAAAGGCTGCAATGGTTTCAAATTTACTAGTTGTTCTTTGCGGTAGCAAAGATGCACAACCCATTGTAAATAGCGGAAGCCTGTATTAAAATGACTGAAAAGAAAAAACAGATACCCCTACGCATATCTGCAAAGCTTTATGAGGAAATAGCATCTTGGTCAGAAGATGATTTTAGGTCTATAAATGGCCAAATTGAATACCTACTTACAGAGGCAGTAAAAAGTAGAAAAAAATCCAGTAAAAAAAATGAAAATGAAGAATTAGATTAGATAAACTCTTCTTGTAATAGGACCTTGTAAAATATAAACTCTATTATAAGAAGGGTTTTACTTGTTAAGATATTCATACTATGATTAAAAATCTGGAGGTTGGAATGAAAAATATAAAATTATTAGAGATGAATTTCAATAAAATATATCCCCTATATGTAAGTAAGGCAGAGAAGAAATTCAGAAGTGAAGCAGAGGTAAGGGAGATAATTATTTGGCTTACGGGTTATGATGAAGAAGCTTTAGATAGTCAGTTAAGGACTAATAAGACAGTGGAAGAATTTTTCAACAATGCACCAAAAATTAATGAAAAAGCATTTTTAATAAAGGGACTTATCTGTGGCTATAGGATGGAAGATATAGAAGAAGGTGTGATTAAGAATATAAGGCAATTAGATAAACTAATTGATGAATTAGCTAGAGGTAAAAGTATGGATAAAATTCTAAGGAAATAAGTATTAATATTCTAGCTTAATAGGTTATAATATAAGGATAAGATTAAGAAAGAGTGATTTTTTGAATAAAAGAAAATTTAGTGATTTTGATTTAGATGAAAGTATAATAAAAGCCTTAGGCTTAATGGGCTATAACAATTTAACTAGGGTTCAGGAAGAGACCTTGGAAGATACCTTATCAGGAAGAGATATTGTGGTTAAGTCGCAAACTGGCAGTGGTAAGACGGCGGCTTTTGCTGTACCAATTTGTGAGAAAGTCTTTTGGGATGAAAGGAGCCCACAGGCTTTAGTTATTGTGCCTACTAGGGAGTTGGCTATGCAGGTGAGAGAAGAGTTTTTTAATATTGGTAGATTTAAAAGGCTAAAAGTGGTTGAAATATATGGGAAGGCACCTTATGGTAGGCAGGAGAGAGAGTTAAGAGAAAGGGCCCATGTAGTTGTAGGGACTCCGGGAAGGATAATAGACCATATTGAGAGAGGGAACCTAAGGCTTGATAAGATAAAGTATTTAGTCTTAGATGAGGCAGATGAAATGTTAAACATGGGATTTTTAGACCAAGTGGAGAGTATAATGGAATCTTTGCCAGAAGATAGGGTGAGCTTTCTTTTTTCAGCAACAATGCCTGAAGATATAGAAAAAATTAGCGAAATATATATGAATAAACCTAAACATGTTGAAATACAATCGACTAGTAGCAACTTAGAGCGAATAAGTCAAAAGCGTTATAAGGTAGAGAGTTTGAATAAACTTGAATTATTAAAAGATGTGATAATTGTAGAGAATCCTGATAATTGCATTATATTTTGTAATACTAGGGATGAAGTAGACAAGGTTTTTGAAAGCCTATCTTCTGAAGAATATCCTTGTGATAAGATACATGGAGGAATGGAACAAAGAGATAGGACAAAAGTAATGGAAAAGTTTAAACAGGGTAAGTTTAGGTATTTGATTGCAACTGATGTGGCAGCAAGAGGAATAGATGTTGAGGACATAACCCATGTGATAAATTATGATATACCTAGAGAGGTTGAACCTTATATTCATAGGATTGGTAGGACTGGTCGTAAAGGGAAAAGTGGAGTTGCCTTATCTTTTTATGATGATAGGGAAGAGGTATATTTAGAAGAGATTATAAGTTTTATAGCTAGGGATATTATTCAAGTAGAAAGACCAAGTAAGGACCTAATAGAAAAAAATAAGGAAGAATTTTACGAGAAGATAGGTAGCCTTAGGGAAAAAGTTGTAGGAAAGGGAGAAAAGTTAAGTGAAGGAATAACAAAACTCCATATAAATGCAGGGAAAAAAACAAAAATGAGAGCAGGAGATATTGTTGGTGCTATTTGTAGTATAGAAGACATGACTAATGATGATATAGGGGTAATAAATATCATAGATGTATCAACTTTTGTTGAAATATTAAATGGCAAGGGTGACTATGTCTTAAGAGAATTAAGAAAAAAGAATATTAAGGGTAGGCCTAGAAAGGTTAATATAGCAAGGGAATGGGAAAGATAAGAACTATTTTTAAATAGTTCTTATCTTTTTATATTTGTTAAATTGTATAATTAAGTGCAACGGCTTAAAAAATAGAAAGGTTAACATATCAAATTTCGCATAAAGTATTAGGAAATAATAAATAAAAATATAGGATTAAGATTATAATATATTTGATACTACCTTTAATTATTGACTTTAATAAAATTAATATTTTTATATGTTTTACTAATAAAATAGGTTATCATATATAGATGATAATAAAATAAGGGAATCAGGTGAAAATATGTACAAAAAGACAGCAATTGTAACAGGTGGATCTAGAGGTATAGGAAGGGGAATAGCCAAAAAGCTTAGTGAAAATGGATACAATG
>CAZRYA010000054.1:0-5992 GCA_964604235.1 uncultured Tissierellaceae bacterium
AATTATAGGAGTCAAATCTATGATTTTTTTAAATAATAGGTCTTTTTGCTTTACTTAATTAAATAAGTACTTGATTAATTGGCTATATTATGGTAGAATTTTCTAAATAAACAGATTATTATTAAAAAGGGGGAAGTACAATGAAACGAAGATTTTTATTAGCTTTAACTTTAATTATTTCTATTTCCATGCTACTTACAGCTTGTGTTCCTGGTGGAAATAAAACTGAATCAAATGGAAATAATGAAAATCCACGAAAAGAAGATGTAGCTTCAAATAGCCAAGCTCCATCTGACAACATACTTAGGACTAACAACAGTAGTGAGCCAGGCTCTCTTGACCCTGCACTTGCTCAAGGAACACATGAGTCATGGATCTTAGACCATACTTTTGAAGGTCTTATGAAGATAGACAAGGACTTAAAAATAGTTCCTGGTATGGCTAAGGAATATAAAATGAGTGAGGATGGTTTAAATTATACTTTTACTTTAAGAGATGATATTAAGTGGTCCAATGGTGACCCTGTTACAGCTCATGATTTTGAATTTGCTTGGAAAAGGGCACTTGACCCAAAACTTGGAGCAGACTATGCCCACCAATTATACTATTTGAAAAATGGTGAAAAGTATAACTCTGAAGAAGCATCTATAGATGAAGTTGGTGTTAAGGCTCTTGATGACTTAACTTTACAAGTAGAATTAGAAGCCCCTACAGCATACTTCTTAGAACTTACAGCTTTTTATACTCTATTTCCTGTAAATAAGGCTGTTGTTGAAGCAAATCCTGATTGGGCTAAAAATGCCGATACCCATGTTTCTAATGGGCCTTTTACTTTAACTAAATGGAACCACAATGCAAATATTAGTATTAGAAAAAATGCTGACTACTATGATAATGCCAGTGTAAAACTTGAAGGGGTAGACTTTGACATAATAGAAGATGAAAATACTACTTGGCAAAAATATGAAGGTGGAGATTATGACTTCCTACTTCCTCTTCCACAGGCTGTTGTTGCTAAAATGAAAGAATCTGGAGATCCACAGTTGGTTATTGGTAATGAAGTTGGAACTTACTACTACAACTTAAACAATACTAAACCACCATTTGATAATCTTAAAATTAGAAAGGGTTTGGCCCTTACTCTAGACCGTCAAACTATAGTAGATAAAATATCTCAAGGTGGACAAATCGCTGCTGAAGGAGTAGTTCCATTTGGATTATCTGATGAGAATGGTAAGGAATATAGGGATGGAGTTGGAAAACTTCTTGACTATAATCTAGAAGAAGGTCAAAAATTATTTAAAGAAGGTCTTGCTGAATCAGGTTTAACAGAAGCCGACTTTAGTAAATTTGTTATTCTCTATAATACAGCTGAATCCCATAAGAAGATTGCTCAAGCTGCCCAAGAAATGTGGAGAAAGGCATTGGGGATTGAAATCCAACTTGAAAATGTTGATTTCCAAGTTAAGCTTGATAGGGAAAAAGCTGGAGATTTCGATATTTCACGTGCAGGATGGATTGGAGACTATATGGACCCAATAACATTTATTGAGCTTTGGGACAGTAAATCCAGCTTCAATGATGCAAATTACAATAATCCTGAATATGATAAACTTGTTAACATAGCTAAAACAAGTCCTGATGCTAAGGAGAGATTTGATTCAATGAGACAGGCTGAAGAAATTATTATGGAAGATATGCCTATTATTCCAGTGTATTTCTATACTCAACCTTATGCTCAAAAACCTTATTTAGAAGGTGTATACAAGACAGCTGTTAACTATCCAAAATTAACTTATGCTGAATTTAAATAAATAATTATGGACGGCTAATAGCCGTCCATTAATCTAATTTAATCTCTAATGAAAGGAGTTTTAGTATGGGTAAATATATAGTTAAAAGAATCCTAATGTCTATAATAACCGTCTGGGTTATTACTACACTTACCTTCTTCCTAATGCATGCTGTACCAGGAAACCCATTTGCTAAAGAGGGTAAGATGCCTGAAGCAGTTTACAATAACCTTCAAGCTAAATATGGACTAGACAAGCCTTTACCAGAACAATACTTAATTTACTTAAAAAATCTTTTAAAAGGTGACTTTGGAGACTCTATGAAGTCAGATGTAGAAACAGTTAATCAAATGATAGCTAGAGGCTTTCCTGTTTCTGCTTATTTGGGAATGGAGGCCTTGCTTATTGCTATTATTATAGGACCTGCTCTTGGAGCCTTTGCTGCCCTGTATCAAAATAAGTTTCCTGATTATTTGTCTATGATTATTGCAATAATAGGAATTTCTGTACCTAGCTTTATTATGGGTACAATTTTAATACAATTTGTTGCTAAAAATATTAGTTGGCTTCCAATTGGAGGCTGGGGAAGTTTTAAGCATACCATACTTCCTGCATTTGCTATGTCTCTTATGCCCCTAGCCTATACTGCTAGACTTATGAGGTCTAGTATGCTAGAAGTTTTAGGCCAAGACTACATTAAGACTGCCCAATCTAAGGGAATTAGCAAGTCTGTAGTAATATTAAAGCATGCCGTTAGAAATGCCATACTTCCAATAGTTTCAGTATTAGGAACTCTAGTATCTAACTTGCTTGTAGGTAGTTTTGTTATTGAAAAAATATTTGGTATCCCTGGTTTAGGATCATCCTTTGTAAAATCCATCTCAAACCGTGACTATACTTTAATTATGGGAACTACTATTTTCTATTCAATAATACTAATTGTTGCCTTGTTTGTAGTTGACCTTTCATATATGCTAATAGATCCTAGAATAAGACTTATGGAGGAGGGAAGATAGATGGATGCCTATAAAAAAGAACTTTTTAAAGCTGCAATAGCTGAAGATAAAAATGTAGAAAAAATTCAAAGGCCTACTATTAAATATTGGCCTGATGTTTGGAGAAGGCTAAAGCAAAATAAACTGGCCATGTTAGGTCTAAGTATTATTGTACTTATGGTCCTTCTTGCTATTTTAGCTCCAATTTTAACTGAACAATTTAAGGGTCATAATTTCTATGAACAATCTTACGATAAGATAAATGTAAAACCCAACTCTGAACATTGGTTTGGAACTGATGAGCTTGGCCGTGACCTATTTGCTAGGGTTTGGGTGGGAGCTAGGTATTCACTTATTATAGGTATACTTGCTACCTTTATAGATTTTTCAATTGGTGTCATTTATGGGGGCATTGCCGGAATGGCCAGTCCTACAGTTGATGCTATTATGATGAGAATTGCTGAGGTTATATACTCTATACCCTATCTCTTAGTTGTAATACTCCTATCAGTAGTATTGCAAAGTGAAGGTGGAGGCACCAGTTTATTTGTAATAATTCTGGCCATGAGTTTAACATCTTGGATACCAATGGCCATCTTAGTTAGGGGGCAAGTTTTACAGCTTAAGGAATCAGAATATACTTTGGCTTCTAACTCCATGGGGGCATCTAATGGGTGGATTTTAAAAAAACATATAATTCCAAATACACTAGGTCCTATATTGGTCAATGTTACCCTATCAATTCCCAGGGCAATTTTCGCTGAGGCAACTTTAGGATTTTTAGGACTGGGCCTATCTGCACCAACTTCCAGTCTAGGAACCCTGTCCAATGATGGCTTGGCTGGACTAGCTGTTGGATATAGCTATCAAATAATAATTCCTGCAATCTTTATATCCCTTATAATGTTTGCCTTTAATGTACTAGGTGACGGCTTAAGGGATGCACTAGATCCAAGGTTGAGAAAATAGAGGAGGTGGTAATATGGAAAAATTATTAGATGTTAAAAACCTTGCAGTTTCCTTCCAAACTTTTTTTGGAGAAGTTGAAGCTGTTCGTGGTATAAGTTTCTCTGTAGATAAGGCTGAAACTTTAGGAATCGTTGGTGAATCTGGTTGTGGCAAGTCCGTAACAGCAAATGCAATTATGAAATTACTTCCTGAGCCACCTGCATTTTACAAGGGTGGAGAAATACTTTTTAATGGAGAAAATATAATCCCAAAAACCTATAAGGATATGGAGGCAATCCGTGGCAACCAAATTTCTATGGTTTTTCAGGACCCTATGACCTCTCTTAACCCTACCATGAGGGTTGGAGACCAAATAGCTGAGGGACTTATTAAGCATCAAAAATTAAGTAAAAAAGATGCCAATCAAAAGGCAATTGAATTGCTTGAATTAGTTTCTGTACCCCAAGCTGACAAAAGAATTAGGCAGTACCCTCATGAGTTTTCAGGAGGTATGAGACAAAGGGTAATGATTGCAATTGCAATGGCAGCTACTCCTAAGTTATTTATTGCTGATGAGCCAACTACAGCACTTGATGTTACAGTTCAAGCTCAGATCCTAGAATTACTTAAGGATATTCAAAGTAAATTGGGAATGGCTATTATTATTATAACTCATGACTTAGGTGTCGTAGCAGATATGTGTGACAATGTAATAGTTATGTATGCTGGTGAAATTATGGAAAAAGCTACTGTTGATGAATTATTTACTAATCCTAAACACCCCTATACACAAAAACTATTATCCTCTGTACCTAGTTTAGATATGTCCAAAGATGAACCTTTACATTCAATTGAGGGAACACCTCCAGACTTGTATATCCCTCCTAAAGGTTGCTCTTTTTTTGATAGATGTGATAAGGCAATGCTTATATGTAAGGACCATAACCCAACACTTGAAGTTCACAGTAAGACTCATGAAAGCAAGTGTTGGCTAAATCATCCTGTGGCTCAAGAAAGAGGTGATTCAAATGACTAAGCCTTTAATTTCTGCTAGTAATATAAAGAAACACTTTTCTGTTTCTGGCGGTAGCCTAAAAGCTGTTGATGGAGTTTCCTTTGATATTTACCCTGGAGAAACTTTTGGCCTAGTTGGCGAATCAGGTTGTGGTAAATCAACTGTTGGAAGAACCTTAATAAGACTTTATGAACCAACAGATGGAAGCTTAATTTTCGATGATAAGGACATATACTCACTTAGTAAAAAAGACATGCAAAAAGTTAAGCAGGATTTTCAAATGATATTCCAGGACCCTTATGCTTCATTAAATCCTAGAATGACAGTAGAAGAAATTGTGGCAGAACCTTTAGAAATCCATAGAATATATTCTAATAAAACAGAACAAAGGGAAAGGGTTATTGAACTCTTAAACCTAGTAGGCCTAAGTGAAGAGCATGCTATGAGGTTTCCCCATGAGTTTTCTGGTGGCCAGAGGCAGAGAGTTGGAATTGCTAGGGCTCTAGCCTTAAACCCTAAGTTCATAGTATGTGATGAGCCAATTTCAGCCCTAGATGTTTCAATTCAAGCCCAAGTAGTTAATTTGCTTAAAAATTTACAGGAAAAATTAGGCCTTACCTACTTATTCATAGCCCATGATTTATCCATGGTAAGATATATATCAGATAGGGTAGCTGTAATGTACCTAGGTCACTTAGTAGAACTGGCAAGTTCTGATGTCTTGTACGAGAAGCCAATTCATCCATACACAAAGGCCCTCCTGTCTGCTATACCTATTCCTAACCCTGAAACTCAAAGGGCTAGAAATAGGATTATCCTAAAAGGAGATGTTCCATCACCTATTAATCCACCAGATGGATGTAGGTTTGCAAACAGGTGTGACTATGCCCAAGATATATGTAAAAAGATAACTCCTGAATTTAAAGAGCTACAAGAAAACCATTTTGTAGCCTGCCATAGGGCAGAAGAATTCATCTAATAAACCCCAAAGAAAAAACAGGTGGCCTTCCACCTGTTTTTTCTTTGGGGTTTATTAAAATACTTAACTATTTTTTCTCCTTATCCCATCACAATAGATTTTTTCTCCTTATCCAGATAGCAATCATTAGGATCTATAGCTCTATCATCTACAAGAGAAATAAGTTGGATTTTAATATTTTCTCCAAATACCTTCCTATAGTCCATAATAGCCCTTCTAGCCTAATAATTCTTACAAATTATTATTAGGCTAGAAGGCTTTA
>CAZRYA010000054.1:6092-9561 GCA_964604235.1 uncultured Tissierellaceae bacterium
CTAAAATATAACTTGCCATTTGACTCTTATATAAATCTACTTATTTTCCTATAAGTTTACTTTGGCTGGATTCAAGTATTAAAATAATATCTTATCTAGTAAGCTCAGTCTCATAAAATATAAATTCAGATATATGGCTATAAACCTTTCCCCATACTCATAGCTATATTTTTTTAACCATTATTAGGCATGGATTCCACTCATCCCACAAGGTCGGAAATACTTCCAATTTAGAAAAACCTACTTCCCTGTAAAAATCTATTGTCCTATCATATTCTGGATAATTGCCTTCATCTACAGTCTTTACTTGAAGATACTTGTAATTTCCTTTAGAATATTCTTCTAAAGACTTGTATAACTTCCTTCCTATTCCCATCCTGTGATAGTCCTTAACTACCCCCATACAATGGATTTCTCCTGTAGATTCACTTGTTTCTTTAAGACTTATAAAACCTATATAGTCTCCTGATGATCTAGCAGCCCATAAGTCTAAGGCCTTAGCTTGTACTACATACTGTTTTTTACTGGCTTCAAGCCCAAACCATTCTGGCAAGTCCTTTAAAATATTTTCAACAATAAGTCCTTTTAAGCTCTCATCTTCTATCTTTTCTATTTTTATATCCAAATCCTCCACCTCATATCCTCTTTAGATAAAAATGTTCTGAAAATCCATCTTCTAAACTCTCATAGAATCCTACTTCTTCATAGCCAAGTGCCTTGTAAAATTCCTTGCCTTGCCAATTGAAAGTATCCAGTCTTATTAGGTTAGCTCCTAACTTCCTAGCCCTTAGTTCAGCTTCTTCCATAAGCCTCCTGGCTAAGCCTAACCCCCTGTAAGCCTCATCTACATATACTGTTGATATATATAGGATTTTAAAAGCTGTCATCTGGCCGTCTAAACCTGCCACTAACTTATTAGCATCTTTTATTCCTATGCTAATACTAGCATCTATCCTATAAGTAATATAGTTTTCATCATATCTATCCAAGTTCTCCTCAATAGAATCAACTTCCTCTTCACTTAAGTCCACCAAATCATACTTCATGACTATTCCTCCTAACTTATTTTAAAGCCCATATAAACTTAAAGGTATATATTAAACCTGATAATATACCTAGTCCCATAAGAAGTAACCCTATTACTAAATACTTTTTATTTGCATCTTGCCCTTCTTCTACATAAGCCCTGTCACTTAATATTAGCATATCTTCCCCACATCTTCCACAGTAGTGTAGCTTATCTGATTGAAGATAGTTACAATTATCACACCTTATTTTACTCTCATTCCTAACCACTAGGAAATATAAGAGAAATGAAAAGGATGCTGAAAAAAACAATATTAGTCCAGGCCATAAAATGGAATCATCCCCCCTAGTTCTACCATCATTATAGACCCAAAATGCTATAAATAATTTAGATAAAAACATTACAACTAGGCAAAATATTACTAGTAAACCTCCATTCATTTAAAAAACCTCCTCTTTATTCACCAGTACATATATAAGTACCGCTACTTGAAATACTATAACACCAAAGACTATTAAAAATACCTTTAGAAATATATTGCCAACTAATTTTACCCCTATGGCTAAGGACAGAAATCCTTCAAGGACTAGTAGGATATTAAAGGCTAAATTTATTAATTTAAAATTCCTATTTTCCCTCCATTTTTCAAGTAATCTTACATTTACTCTTCTTGGGCTTGGATAAACTTCCCTTAAGTGTTTTCTCATAAACTTATCAAACTCTTCATCCTTCATAATCTAAATCCTCCAATTCTCTCCTTAAATTTTTTCTCGCCGTATTTAACCTGCTCTTAACAGTTCCTTCTGGAATTTCCAAGTAGCCACTGATTTCTCTTATAGATATATCTTCCATATAATACATGAGTATTACAGGTCTTTGAGCCTTATTTAACTTATCTATGGCCAAATCTAACCTGGTCTTTTCTTCTAGGTGGACCAACTCATCTTCTGTAGACCTACTGGTATCTTTAAGGCTTGCCAATTCAACTTCAGAAATAGGTGCGATTTTCATCCTCCTAAAGAACTTTCTAAATCTATTTTTATTAATAGAAACAGCTAGGGAGTAAATAAATGCTCTAGGATTATTATCATAGTCTGCCTATCTTTTAATTCTAAGGCTTTTAAGATAGTATCCTGATACAAGTCTTCTGCCTCTATCCTATTTTCAGTTAACCTTAAACAAAAAGTCCACAGGCCATTTCCAAGTTCCTCTATTAATTCATTAATAGATAAGTAGCTATTCATTTATCTACCTCCTTACTTATATATCTTCACCTAAACTAAAATGGTTCATTTTATTTGCAAAGTCATTATATTCTTACCCTCTTAAGTTTTCAATATAAGTCAAATTGTATAATTTAGTGTCCCACTATTTATTGCAATTCAGCATATAAAAAAATGAAGGCCTAAGACTTCAGTCTTAGGCCTTCATTTTACTCCATATACTTTCTCCAATTTCCATCTTCTATTAGAATTACTGGATTATCTAGGCTTCGCAAATTCACTTTAACATAAAGTTACATGTAAGCCTTCCTCTTAATTCCAGTTTCATTCTCTATTACATCAACTATAAGCCTATCATACTCATCAAGGGGCTGACCTTCCTTATAACCTTCAATTTCATCTGTTAAAGTCAATGTTTCTTCCATATCCTTTATTTTAAGAAGTTCACCATAAACCCTAGATTTTCCTTTTACAACTGCTGGATAACCTTTTTTAGACTGATGGAAAAGTTTATCATTTTCTATATAGGCTGGTTTATTTGACTCTATCCTACTTGCCATACCCTTATTATAATTATAAAAACCCTCCATCAAGCTTCCATATACAAATATATATTCCATTTTCATTAATGGGTCTTCCCTTCAATAGTATCTATGTCTTGGTCATATTTGCCTATGGCTTTTATTCCTGCCTCTAAACCCCTTTTAATATCTTCTATAGAAAGAGATGGTTGGGCTGATGGCCTATTTACTACTTGCTCTGGAATAAATGGAACATGGACAAATCCTCCTTTTATCCCTAGATTATTCTTAAATATATGATATAAAACACCATACATCAAGTGATTACAAACGAAAGTTCCTGCTGAATTTGAAACTGCCCCTGGTATACAAGCATCCTTTATTTCCTTAACCATGGCTTTAATCGGCAAATTTGAAAAATATGCATTTTCTCCATCAGCCTTTATTTTACTTCCTATTGGTTGATTTCCTTCGTTATCTTTGATTCTAGCATCATCAACATTTATGGCAACTCTCTCTGGAGTTATTTCAAACCTACCACCGGCCTGTCCTACACATAAAACTGCATCTGGTTTTACTTCATCTATGGTCTTTGCAACCAAATCTATAGATTTTCCAAACACAGTAGGTACTTCTAATTTTATTATTTCTACATCATCAATCTTATCAGCTACTAATTTTACTGCCTCCAGAGCTGG
>CAZRYA010000055.1:0-9505 GCA_964604235.1 uncultured Tissierellaceae bacterium
CATTTCCGCCTGCCATAAAATCATCTACTATTAAGATGTTTTCATCTCTTTTCAAATACTTCTTGGAAACTTTTACATTATAGTAGATGTCCTTAGTAAAGGAATATATCTTTTCAGTATAGGTATCTTCATCTAAATTCTTTGAGGCAACTTTTTTGCCAAATACCACAGGTACTTTAAAGTATCTTGCTGCAATGACTGCTATGGCTATACCAGAGGACTCAATGGTCAAGATTTTATCCACCTTAACCCCTTCAAATCGCCTAAATAGTTCTTCACCTATGTAGTCTAAAACCTCCACATCTATTTGGTGATTTAAGAAACTATCCACTCTTATAATATTTCCATCTTCCACTGATCCATTTTCTATTATTGCTCTATATAATTTATTCATAATTACTCCTCATATTTTGTTTTTAAAAATTCCCACTTAGTTTCTGCAGTAATTACTGCTAGAAACATAATTAAGCAACCTAGTAATATTTGCATGGTCATTTTTTCTTTCATTATTAAAACTGAAGCCAAGGCTCCAAAAACCGATTCCAAACTTAATATAATTGCAGCATGGGAAGAACTGGTATACTTCTGTGCCACATTTTGTACTCCAAAGGCAAAAACCGTATTCACAAGAGACAAGAATAATATGGCCTTGGTTATTTCCATATTTATTGGAGTGAACTCTAAACCTAAAATCAAACAAGTTATCAAGGATAAAATTGCTGCAACTCCAAATTGTACTATAGTTAATTTTATTGGGTCATGTTTTTTTGAAAAATGTCCAACACTGATTATATGTAAGGCAAAAAACACTGCACAAATCAAAGTCAATTTATCTCCCTTGTTTAGAGAGAAACTTCCTTCTAAACTGATCAGCCCAATTCCTATAAAGGCCATTATAGCTGCTAGTGCATCAAATTTATCTGGCTTTTTCTTTATTATAAGCCAAAGTAAAAATGGAACCATTACCACATTACTAGCCGTTAAGAAGGCCTGTTTTCCAGCTTCTGTATATTGTAAGCCTACTGTTTGTGCCAAAAATGCTATAAATAAAAAAATTCCAATTACACTACCTGCCTTAAGGTCTTCTTTTTTAATAGAAAGAGTTTTCTTTATAAAAAGTAGTCCTATTATAACTGTTGAAACAGTAAATCTTAAAAACAACATATAAACTGGGTCCATAAAATTTAAGGCATTTTTTATTACAATAAATCCTAGGCCCCATGCCATTGCTACAAATAGTAAAGATAAGTCTGCTAATAATGCTTGTTTTTTTGAGTCCATAAATTTACCTCCTATGTATTTATGATTTAATTATAGCATAGAAGACTGGTTTTATTAACCCCCCTTATAAAATAGATATGGACAAGTTTGTCCATATCTACCTAATTGTTTTATGAATACCACCTGCTTTGCCGGTGGTTCTAAAAAGCTTACAGCGGTGAGCAGAAAAAGAAACCTCCATTTGATATAATAAATTTAGGTCTGACCAACCAAATTTAATCAAAGGAGGTACCCATATATGGATAATAATAGTTTATCACATACGAAATGGGATTGTAAATATCACATAGTGTTTGCACCCAAGTATAGGGGACAGATAATATATGGACAGATAAAGAAAGATATAGGAAGAATATTAAGACAACTTTGTGAATATAAAGGAGTAGAAATAATAGAAGCAGAAGCATGTAAAGATCATATTCACATGTTGCTATCTATCCCACCAAAATTAAGTGTATCAAGCTTTATGGGGTATTTGAAAGGTAAGAGTAGTTTAATGATATTGGATAGACATGCAAACCTAAAATATAAATATGGTAATAGACGTTTTTGGTGTAAAGGTTTTTATGTAAATACAGTAGGTCGTAATAAAAAGATAGGGGAGAAATTCTAAGAAGAGTTTATCTCCTTTTTACTACAATTCAGCATTCAAAAATAGATATAAAAAATGCTGGAAGGAATTTCTTCCCTCCAACATTAATTATAGAACAACTTAAGTTCTTATATTAAATTAACTTCATTATATCTTATATGAATTCTTTAGTCAATATCTTACAATTTTGTTAATACTTCTTTAAAAGACAAGCTATGCCTCCTAAGCATATAAAATCATCAATTTTCCTTGTAAATATAGCTAAGTGTCATAGGATTTCTATTTAAATATATAATGATATTTTAAATTTCCAACTTAATAGAGCTATTAAACTTTCTTGACTATTATAAAAATAGAAATAAGTCTAGATTAATAACTACTTTTCTGATATCAATTTTTTATTAAGTTATCTATATATATACCTACCTCATACAATCTCCCATTGGAATCTTTAACTGTTAAAAATTTAAATAATCTACCATCACCTGATCTCTTCTTTATAGGTGTTGCAATATATTCATTTTTACTATTTAAAAATTCTATAAAAGAAGGGTCTACCTCTGTCAAGCTTGAACCCATAAAACCCTTTTCACTAGAAGCCACTATAATCCCATTACTATCCGTTATATAAATTGCATCTAAAGCCAGGTCTTTCATATGTTTCTCAATTACCGAATCTTCAACATTTTCCTTGTCCTTGAAATAATCTTTTACTATATTTGCCTTATCTAATAGGCTCTCTTCTAATTCTTTACCAAAAACATATTCTTGTAAATTATAAACTGAATTAGTAATCTCACTTGAAATTAAATGCATCTCATCACATATCCTATATTGGACTACAGAGTCCTCTGATATATTATCTATTTCTTTATTTATAAAATCTGAAATCTCCATAAGTTCATCTATATTGCTAGTAATTTCTTTAATCATATTTCCACTAGATAGACTAGTACTTTTTATTTCTTCTAGGCTGTCTTGTCCAATATTTAAAGCTTCCAGTACAGAACTTAAGTCCTTATTGGTCTCTAAAATTTTGCTATAATTCTGGTCTATATAGGCCATTTCATTATCCATATGAAAGGCTGTTTCATCTATGTCTTTCTTTAGCTTACCTATTACCATCTCTATTTCCTTTGAAACACCTTCTGTTTCAATTGCTAGTTTTCCAACTTCTTCTGCAACTATACTAAATCCTCTCCCGTGTTCTCCAGCACGAGCAGCTTCAATAGATGCATTTAATGAAAGCATCTTTATCTCATTTGAAATCCTGTTAATCCCATAAATAAGTTTTTTTACTTCCTCTGAATAATTTTGAAGGTCAACCATTTTATTGAAATTTTCTTGGCCTATGTCCTTAGATAATTCTAAAGATTTCTCCATCTCCCCTATAGATTTTATTCCCTCTTCTGCTTTGGCTATAGACTTATTAATGAATTCAATCTTATCAATAGTATCATTTTCAATATCTCCCATAGATTCTTCAATAGTCTTGGTTATAGTCAAGGTATTTTCTATTTTTTCTTTTTGTCTGGTCAAGCTAAGGGTAGATTTTTCTATAGAGTCTCTTATTGATTTAGCCCTATAAAGACTAGACTTTGAAGTGCTTTCTAAGCTTTCACATTCAGAATATATATCTGATGAAATCTCTATTTGCCTTTTAAAATCTATCTCTTGCTTTTCATTTTTATCTAAACTTAAGTCTTTGGTCTTAAGTTTTTTGTTGTTTATTTCCATAACTGCCAGTAATACAATACTTAGTATGGCCCCAAATCCCATAGCTATCAATGTATTACCTATGTAAACAGCAAATAATATGCCTAATAAATTTACTAATAAAATTAAAATAAAGTTGCCTAGTATTTTTGTCATATTTCACCTCTATATAGTTATAGCCGTCTAAATTAGACGGCTATTTTTATTTTTTAGATAAATATTGATTTTAATACAAATAATAATGCTAGTACATACATTAAAGCGGAAACTTCTTTTCCCTTTCCTGTAAATAATTTTAGTAATACATAAGATACCATACCGAATACTATTCCTTCTGCAATACTATAAGCAAAAGGCATCATTATAATAGTTAAAAATGCTGGTATAGCTTCTGTAAAGTCAGTAAAATCCACATCTTTTATTGAGCTCATCATGAATAAACCCACTAAGATTAAAGCTGGTGCTGTTGCTGAACCTGGTACCATTCCAAAAATTGGTGCAAAGAATAGGGCAAGTCCAAACATTACTGCTGTAGATAAAGCTGTTAGTCCTGTTCTTCCTCCATCTGCTACTCCTGATGCTGACTCAACAAAAGTAGTCACTGTTGAAGTTCCTAGGCAAGCCCCTGCCACAGTACCTACTGCATCTGCAAATAGAGCTTGGCTTACTTTGGGTAATTTTCCGTCTTCATCTAGCATACCTGCTTTTGATGAAACTCCGATTAATGTTCCTACAGTATCAAAAACATCTACAAATAAGAAGGTAAATACTATTAGAAGCATGTCCCAAGTTAAAATATTTTCCCATTCAAACTGGAACATTACATCCTTCATACTTGGTGGAAGCGTTATGTAGTGTCCACTTTCTGGCAACATAGTAACCCCCATAGGAATACCTATTATTGTAGTTGTAACTATCCCAATTAAAAGAGCTCCTTTTACATTCTTAATTAATAATACTCCTGTTATTAATAGACCTATCAATGTAAGAAGTGCTTCTGGAGACTTTAGGTTCCCTAAAGCTAAGATAACTCCATCTCCCTGGACTGCTATTCCTGAACTTGATAATCCTATAAGTGCTATGAATAGTCCTATTCCCACTGATACAGATTTTTTTAAATTGGCTGGAATTGCATCAAAAATAGCTTCTCTTATCTTAAATAAAGATAGAATTAAAAATATTATTCCCTCTAAGAATACTGCTGTTAGTGCAAACTGCCAAGTATGTCCGTCCCCTAATACTATTGTAAAAGCGAAAAAAGCATTCAGGCCCATACCTGATGCCAATGCAAATGGATAGTTTGCATAAAATGCCATGATTAAAGTTGCTATCATAGCTGAAATTGCTGTTGCTGTAAAAACGCCACCCTTATCCATACCTGTTAAAGATAACATATCTGGGTTTACTGCTAGTATGTATCCCATTGTCATAAATGTAGTAATACCAGCCATAATTTCCGTTTTCACATCTGTGTTGTTTTCTTTAAGCTTAAACTGCTTTTCGAAGAAACCAACCCTTGATGAATTATTAGACATTTTTTCTCCTCCCCTTAATTTATTACTATCCTATTTTACCATTTAATTATGAAGTTTGCACCATTTTATGTGTTTTTCTTGAAAAAATGTGTTTATTTCTGAAAATAGGGTACACTTTTAATTAATATTAAAAAAAATAAGCTTATAATAAATTATAAGCTTATACACACTTAGACATATGCTCTATCTGATAGTCATTTTCTAAAATTTTATTTATATCTCTTGCTGAAACTGGTTTAGACATATAGTAGCCCTGTCCCCATTGACAGCCCATCTCTTTTAAGATCCTTAACTGTTCTTTTCTTTCTATTCCCTCAACTATTAAGCCTAGATTTAAATTATGGGCAAGTTTTATTATAGATTCTGCTATTTTTCTCTCAGCTTCACTTACCTCTATGTTATCTATAAAGCCCTTATCCAATTTTACAAAATCTGCGGGTATAACATGTAGTCTGGCCAAAGTAGAACTGCCCGTTCCAAAATCATCTAAGGCTATACTAAGTCCCAGACCCCTAAATTTATGTAGTAAAAGTAATGCTTCTTCTACATTTTCTTCTTCAATTGAGGCCGTCTCAGTTACTTCTAATATTATCTCCTGCCCTTGTAATTTATATTCCTTCAGCTTGTCTTCCAGCTGAAATCTTATATCTCCCTTATTTATTGATTTAGATGATATATTTACATTCATAGTTAAATTTTTATAGCCCATTTCATTCCATGCCTGTTTCTGCTTAAAGGACTTATCTATTATTATGTCAGTTATTTTAAAGATTTGTCCCGTCTTCTCAGATATGGGTATAAATTCTCCTGGAGATATGAATCCTGCCTCATGGTGGTACCACCTAACCAGTGTTTCAACTCCTTTTATCCTTCCTGTATGAATATCCACAATAGGTTGAAAATATGGTATAAATTCCTGATTTTCTATTGCCTTATCTAATTCTTTGATGATGTAGTTTTCCCTACTTATTTTTTTCTCAATTGCCTTATTAAAAAATTCATATGACTTTGAATTATCATCTTTTATATTATATATGGAAAACTGTGCTTTTTGTATTAGTGAATCTATGCCTTCATTGATATTTGTAACTTCCACTATACCTATTTTAAACATTAAATTCGTCTCCACCCTATCCATAATAATTGTCTCAGATAGGTTGTCCTTTAATCTTTTAGCTATCTTTTCAAGCTCTCTCATATTCTTGTAGTCTTCTATGATGGCTATATATTCATACTCATTTACCTTAGCTAAAAATTGACTTGCCCCTATAGTATTTAATACGATATAGGATATCTCCTGAAATAGCATGTCTATATCACTATTATTATATATTTCATTTCTAACCTTATAGGAGTCAATTTGTATATAAAACATACTAAATTTATATCTTTCTATTTCTAGGGCTTTTTTATTTACATAGTCCTTTAGACCATACTTATTAGGAAGCCCTGTATTTTCATCGTAATAAGCTATATACTTTAATTTTTTCTTCATATTATTCTCTTTTGTAGTATCTTCTGCAAAGGTTATCATGGCCCTAATTTTATCATTGTTATTTTTAAAGGGAATGTTGTAAGTCAATAGCTCTAATACTTCATAATTTTTACCTATTATATTTATTCCATGTTTTTTATCCGTATTTTGATAATATACACTTTTTATAGTTTTTTCTAAGCTTTTCCTACTGGACTTTTCTCTTATATCTAAAAAATTTACTAGGTCTTTGCCTATTACCTCTTCTCTAGTATAACCAGTCTTATTTAAAAAGAATGGATTTACATCTAATATTTCAAAGTTTTCATTCCAAGTTATTACCAGTAAGTCTATACCTGATATAAATTTACTCATCAGGGCCATTTGGTCTGAAAGTGATGTTTCCATAAGCATTTTTTCATTTTGAATTGAATTGGTTTCTTTTAGAGTCTCTATTAACGCAACAAAATTTTTCCTCTCTTTTCTAATCTTATTGGAAGAGAAGACAAATATGGTAAATATACTTATTAATAGGTATAAAACATCTATTATTAATAAGTCTTCACTTAATCCTTTCAGGTTAGGATCATTATAAGCATAATACTCCTTAGTTAAGAGACATAACCCACCTAAAACAACAAAGAAAATTACATATCCTAAGGCTTCTTTTATAACCCTTGATTCTTCAGAATACCTCTTCACAGTATCCACCTACTTTTATATATTTCACTCTTAATACTTACGCTTCCATATTATTTAAGATATCTATAAAACGTTTAGTTACTTTCGCTGTAAAACCCCAGATATTATATTCATTATAGTGATAAAAATACACAGATTGGTTTCCAACCCTCCATTTATATTGCTTACCATTTGGAATTAAGTTATAAGGAAACTCTTCATTTAAACCTGTTGTAAGTTCTAAATAATATAATTCTGGTTCTGTGGTCAATAAAAAGTCTAAGGGTACTGTAAATATATGGTCTACTTCTGCCTTACTAGGAAGTATTTCATTGACATTTAATCCTTTAATTACTCCCACATAAACGTATATTACAATATCAGCATAAGAAACCAAGAAGTCCATCTCTCCAAGAACTTCTATGTTTTCTCTTCCTATATTTAATTCTTCCATAGTTTCCCTTACAGCTGCTTCTTCATAGCTTTCTCCTGGTTCAACAGCTCCTCCTGGAAAAGATATTTCTCCTGGCTGTTTGTTTAATTCTTTAGACCTTAATTCATATATGATATTTAGGTCACCTTCAAGATCCATAAGGGGGATTAAAACTGCATATTCCTTCTTTATATCTAAAGGTTTTGCTTTTCGATTCATAAAACGCTCTCTTATTTTTTCTATATTCATATGTCACCTCTAGATTTTCCTATTTATCAGTAAACACTATTTCTGCCACTTGAATTAATATATTTTCCTTATTGAACATTGGAATGTCTATCTTCTTCATTAGCTTATTCAATATACCCTCTTCTTCAACTGGAACTAAAGCTTCTTCGTTAATAGACCTAACTATAGCTTCAAAGCTGTAGACTTGGAATCTATTTAAATTCATATTAAGTGCCTTTAACTCTATTAGTGATATTAGTAGATCCTTGTAGGAATAATCCTTATCTAAACCTATCATACTGGCTAGCTTAGGCACTATTAATTCAAAAAGAGACCTTTTTTTACAAGTAAGTTTACCCACTCTTAAGACATCTTCCAGTTTAGATATGGCTTCATCACTAAGATCGTCTAGTATTTTAAAGAAGTCAATGTATTCCCACTGGGATATATAATATTTGTCTCCCTCTAGCCCATCTAAGACTTTTATTGTATCATAATAACCTAAATTAATATTATACTTAGCCCTCTCTGGATCACATTCTAGAGAACTACCTAAATCTTCCCTTGGAGATATATAGATATCACTATCATAAACCTCTAGTTTTTTCGTTATACCACTTCCATGAGTTCTGACAAAAATCAACTTACCATAGCCCTTGTTCCTCAACATATGAAAGGGCAAATTATCTGCAAAAGCACCATCTAAATAAAGCTTTCCATTTAATTTTTCTGTTTTAAAAATTGGTAAATAGGCACTGGCTAATAAATAATCCTTCATTTCTCCTTCTGGAATATCATCTTTAAAAACTTCCATGTTTTTATATTCGCTTAAGTTTACAGTTACCATACCAAAATCCATAGGGGACTCTCTAAGTTTTTCCTCATCTACATAATCATCTATTAATTCTCTAAGGGGCCCAATATCTATTCCCCTATCAAATAAAATAGACTTTAACCTAGTCCCTATTACCCCCATGTCCTCTATGGCTAATTTGTCCTTAGTCAGCAACTCTTCTTCTGCCTCTGTAATATTGGTTAACATGCCATAATTCAAGTTTTCCCATAAGTCTAAGGCTAGGTCAAATGTCCCTTGGGCTATTAGGGCTCCATTTAAAGCCCCTATAGAAGTCCCCGTCACAGCTCCAATCTCAATATCTCTTTCCTTTAGAGCCTTATAGGCCCCAATATGATAGGCACCTCTAGTACCTCCACCTTCAAGAACTAATCCATACATAGGTATCCCCTCCTATTGTAACTTTAACCTTCCATTCTTCTCAAAAACTACTCCATAGGGTTTTGATAAACTATTTATATCCCTTATCCTGGCTTCTTTATGATTATTGTATAGGGGTATTGGCCTTCCTCCAATTATTTCACAAGGAATCATATCAATGTGACTTAGTTTTCCATCTCTTATATTAACTTGAGCTATGGCAGTAGACCTTCCCTCTTTAGAAGCTGATCCAAATACAAAGTTACCCAAACTATAAAAAATTGGCTTTCCTTTATAGATTTCAACTCCTTGTAAAACATGGGGATGATGGCCTGAAATTATGTCAGCTCCC
>CAZRYA010000056.1:0-8273 GCA_964604235.1 uncultured Tissierellaceae bacterium
CTGCTGATACTACTAAGATTGCTCCGTCCATTTGTGCTGCTCCTGTGATCATGTTTTTAACATAGTCAGCATGGCCTGGACAGTCTACGTGTGCGTAGTGTCTTGCTTCTGTTTCATATTCTATATGTGAAGTTGAGATTGTTATTCCTCTTTCTCTTTCTTCTGGTGCTTTATCTATTGCTGCATAGTCTTTTACTTCTTGTCCTCCACCTAATCTGTTGTTTAATACTATTGAGATTGCTGCTGTTGTTGTTGTTTTACCATGGTCTACGTGGCCTATTGTTCCTACGTTTACATGGGGTTTCGTTCTTTCAAATTTTTCTTTACCCATTATTAATCCTCCTCATATTTAAATACTAATTAACTTTAAGTAAACTAAGCCTGGTGTTTCTCAATTATGGAGCCCATGACCGGAATTGAACCGGTGACCTCTTCCTTACCATGGAAGTGCTCTACCGACTGAGCCACATGGGCATTCCTTACTGGTACATATTTTACTATCAGTTTATATAATTGTCAATAGATAGCTTAAGAATTTAATATTTTATTTAATATTTAATATTTAATCTTCTTTAAAAAGGTTATTTAACTTTCTAATAGTTTCTTCATCTAACCTACTAGATATTATATCATTTTTTATGTTTTTATTCTCCTGTTTTTTCCCAATAATTTTTTTGCTATTTAAAACTTCCATTTCTAGTTCCCTAGCAGATATCCTAGTTCCACCTCTCCCCAGGATTATTTGTTGTTCTAACCAATCAGAAGTTGCAACCCTTACTTTTTCCAATCTTCCTATTTCATCCAAACTTCTCTCTATATAATGATCAGCAGTTTCATTCTCTTTAGTGTAAACCACTTTCAACTTTCCTTGTTTTATAACAGTCCCAGAATTTCCCTTAACCATATGACCATCAAAAACAATTATTATAAAAATTCCCAAGTAGGCCTGATATTCTTTCATAACACTTATTAGCTTATCTCTACATTGTTCCAAATCTTCATTTTTAATACTGGTAAACATAGACCAAGAATTGATTATATTATAGCCATCTACAAAAAGATATTCCTTTTTTCTATTTTCCATTACACTGCCTTATTACTTCATAGATTAATATTGCAGCAGCATTAGAAGCATTTAAGGAGTTTACATTTCCATACATAGGAATTTTTACCAAAACATCACACTTTTCCTTTACAAGTCTGGAAATACCCCTTCCTTCATTGCCTATTACCAATCCTACTGGGCCTGTTAAGTCAGTATTATAATAACTTTCTTTTCCATCCATATCTGCTCCATATATCCATAAACCCGCTTCTTTTAAGCTTTCTAGTGTTTGAGAAATATTAGTTACTTTTGCTATTTTCATATGTTCAACTGCCCCTGCTGAAGACTTGTACACAGTTCCATTAACCGTTGCTGATCTTCTCTTAGGTATTATCACTCCATGAGCTCCTGCACATTCAGCAGTTCTAACTATTGCTCCTAGGTTATGGGGGTCTTCCACCTCATCTAAAATCAAGATAAGAGGACTTTCATTTTTTTCCTTAGCATAGTTTAAAATATCTTCAACTTCAACATATTCATAAAGTCCTATAGAGGCAACTACTCCTTGATGAACTTGTCCCTCTGCTAATTCATCTAATTTAAACTTGTCTACTTCCTGAATTATTATTTTTTTATCCTTGGCCTTTCCTAGTATCTTCTTAATAGATCCTTGTAGGTCACCTTTTAATATATAGATTTTTTCTATTTCCTTATCCCCACTTAATACTTCCAGTACAGGATTTCTTCCTATTATATATTGCGTTTCCATAACTCCACCCCCATCTATATATTTTTAAACTCTTCTCTCACTTCTACGATTTTACCGCAGGTCATCCTACCTTCTGGACATGGTCCTCCTACACATCCTGGTCCAGCATTTTTAAATAAGACCGGATAAACTTTTTTTACTTCTCTTAACATTTCTTTAGCCATTTGTCTAATTTCCCACTGGGCCCTATTGCAAGTTCTTAACTTAAAGAAATGAAGTAGTGTCCTTGCGTTCATCGTAAATACTATCTTAGTCTCACATGCATTGGGAAAAACATACCTTGCATCTTCGATAGCCTGTTTTTCACTTTTTCCTCTAGCATCTCTTTCCCCCATACCAGCTTCTATATATTCATCGTAGTACTTATTAAATAATATGTTAGAAAGTTCTTCATAAGCCTTCTGATCATTTTCCATAGCTTGTACAAAAATCTTTTTAGCTTCTAAATCTTTTTCTATTGCTGGAGGAATTATATATTCAAATTGATCCAACTTAACATATCTTTGAGATTGTTGAGAATAGCTTGCTATTCTATGCCTTACCAGTTGATGGGTAAGAGTCCTTGAAACTCCTTCAACTCCAAAAGTAAAGCTAATATGCTCTATTGGACTTTCATGACCTAGGTCCATTAACATATTTAAAAACTTACTTACTTCTTCTGGTTTGCTATTTTCTTCTATCTCTTCCACTCCTACTGAAGAATAACAAAGTTTTGCTGCTGAACTTATTAAGCTCTCTCCATCTGAAGTATACCTAAGTAACTTAACATTCATCCATATCCCTCCTTATATTTCCATTTCATTTATAATTTCAAAAATTTCTTCCAGTCTTTCTTCCTGTCTATTGATATACAAGTAGCCTATCAAGGCTTCAAATCCAGTAGAATACTTATAGTCTATTATATCTGCATTTTTTGCTGGACTATTAGACTTAGCATTTCTCCCCTTCTTTACAATAGACTTTTCTTTCTCTGTTAATGCTTCTTCTAATTTTTTAACTATTTTAGACTGGCTTTCAGCCTTTACATAATTAGTAGATTTTTTATGGAGCTTGTTTACATTTAAGTCTAAGTCTAAGACTTTCATTCTTACAAAAAGCTCATAAACAGCATCTCCTATATATGCAAGTTGCAGAGGAGCTAACATAAGTATGTCCTCTGCAGTTAAAGATTCATTAATATTTCTAAATATATCCCTCATATTACACTCGCTTCCATTTCACACCATCTTGTGCATCTTCCAAAACAATGCCTCTTTCCTTAAGATGGTCTCTAATTTTATCTGCTAGTCCAAAGTCCTTGTCCTTTCTAGCTTGGCTTCTCTTCTCAATTAGGTCTAGTATTTCTGATTCCAAAATTTCTTCCTCTTTATTTAAGATACCAATTACACCAGCCATTTCCATTAAAATGCCATAAGCATACTCCAAGTTCTCCTTTGAAGTAGTCTCACTGTAGTTAGTATTAGTATATTTAACTAGGTCAAATAAAGCTGATATACCATCTGCTGTATTTAAGTCATCCCTCATGCTTTTTATAAAGTTATCCTTATAAGTATCCAGCTGAAGCTTATCATTATGGTCTATACCAGCAGTTTTGCTATTAGATATTAAAAACTCCAAGTTTTTCTTACCATTATATAATCTATCCAATCCCTTATCCATTTGCAACATTATATCCCTACTAAAATTAATTGGAGTCCTATAATGAGCTGACAACAAGAAAAATCTTAGTACTTCTAAATCAAATTCTTGACCTATTTCTTTTACTGTAAAAAAGTTTCCCAAGGATTTTGACATCTTTTGGTCGTCTATTGTAAGCATACCATTGTGCATCCAGTAATTTGCAAAAGGTTTTTCCGTTAAAGTCTCTGACTGGGCTATTTCATTTTCATGGTGGGGGAATTGTAAATCTTCTCCACCAGCATGTATATCTATTGTATCTCCTAAAATTCCCCTGGCCATTACAGAACATTCAATATGCCATCCTGGCCTACCTTTTCCCCAAGGGCTTTCCCAATAAGGTTCTCCTGGTTTGGCCTTTTTCCAAAGGGCAAAGTCTGCTGGACTTTTCTTTTCATCACTTACATCTATCCTAGCACCTGCTATTAAATCATCTAAATTCTTCTTAGACAATTTTCCATAGTCTTTTGCATTTTTTATATTGAAATAAACATTTCCACCTACATTGTAAGCAGCCCCTTTTTCAATTAACCCCTCTATAAATTCAATCATAGAAGAAATAAATTCTGTTGCCCTTGGATGTCTTGTCTGGTCTTCCAATACATTTAAGCCTTTAACATCTTCTATATAGGCCTTAATATACCTTTCAGATATTTCCCTATAGTCTACTCCCTCATCTTCTGCTCTTTTTATAATTTTATCGTCTATATCAGTAAAGTTTGAAACATAGTCTACTTCATAGCCTATATATTCAAAAAACCTCCTGGCAGTATCAAAAACAACAATAGGTCTAGCATTTCCTACATGAATATAACTATAAACTGTAGGCCCACAAATATACATACTAACCCTGCCTTCCTCTATTGGTATAAACTCTTCTTTTTTTCTTGTTAGAGTGTTATATATTATCATCTTTTCACTCCTTTCAATATTACAAATACTTTTCTTCAATAAAATCTATTCTACTTATTATATTCTCTTTTCCTAATAAGACTAAAATGTTTACAAACTCAGGTCCATGAACCATACCTGTAAGGGCAACCCTTGCTGGCATGAATAAATTTTTACCCTTTACACCTGTTGCCTTTTGAACTGACTTCATTAGTCCCTTGGCAAAGTCTAAGTCCACCTCTTCAACACTTTCAAGTTCTGCCCTAATTCCATCTAAGACATCCTTTACTTGTTCACCCTTGATTATCTCTAGAGCGGCCTCATCTTCCATTTCTATTTCTTCTTTAAAGATGAATTCTGTTTTTTCCACTATCTCACTAACCTTATGCATTGATTCCTGTACAGTTCCTACAAGTAAAACAAGCCATTTATACTTATCTTCATCTACTTCTTCTATAAGGCCAGCTTCTTTTAAATAAGGAAGGGCAAGATCAGCTAATGCCTCTGTATCCATTTCTCTTATATAGTGGGCATTGACCCAGTCAAGCTTGTCTACATCAAAAATACCACCTGTTTTTGAAACCCTATCAAATGAAAACTTTTCAATTAAATCCTCCATTGATAGTATTTCTTCATTGTCTTCTGGACTCCAACCAACAAGAGCTAAATAGTTTACTAGTCCTTCTGGAAGATAGCCCTTTTCCCTAAAGTCCTCTACGGAAACATCGCCTTGACGTTTACTTAACTTTTTCCTGTCTTTATTTAAAACCGTTGGTAGATGGACATAAACTGGCTTTTCCCATCCAAAAGCTTCATACAAGTAAATGTGCTTTGGAGTTGATGGCAACCACTCTTCTCCCCTAACTATATGGGATATTTTCATTAAATGATCATCTACTACAACTGCCATGTGATAGGTTGGAAAACCATCTGATTTTAATAAGACTTGGTCATCAGAGTCATCTGAATTTATAGTAATATTTCCCCTAACTAAATCCGTAAACTTAATGTCATAGTTTTTAGGTAACTTAAGTCTTACTACATAGTCTTCTCCATTTGCTATTCTCTCTTTGGCTTCTTCTATTGTAAGCCCTCTACAAAGGCCATCATATTTAGGCATAAGTCCCTTTACCTTTTGTTCTTCACGAACTGAATCTAACCTATCTTTTGAACAGAAACAATAGTAAGCATGGCCACTTTCTATTAATTGGTCAACATACTTCCTATATATATCCAGTCTTTCTGATTGAATATATGGCCCATAATCTCCCCTTTGTACTACTTTCCCATCTTCTACAAAAACGCCTTCATTGTAGTCTACTCCTGCCCATTTCAACGAATTTATTAAATTCTCAATAGCTCCTTCTACAAACCTTTCTTGGTCTGTATCTTCTATTCTCAATATAAACTTCCCATTATTTTTTTTTGCAAATAAATAATTGTATAAGGCCGTCCTAAGTCCTCCTATGTGCAAATATCCAGTTGGACTTGGTGCAAATCTTAATCTAACATCGCCCAATTTTGGCACCTCCTAAAATAATTATACTCTATTATATCTTATCATAAATTTAAAATAAACTCTCTAAAAATAAAATCCTTTAAAAGGATTTTATTTTTAGAATCTAAGGTCAGCTTTAATAAATTCTTCCCTTATTAAGTTTTCTAGGGATGATACACCTACTTCTTCCTTATCTTCACTGGTCCTAAGTGAGTACTCTACAATATCTTCTCCTGCCTTCTTACCTACTGTAACCCTGATAGGTATTCCTATTAAATCTCTATCATTAAATTTAACTCCTGCCCTTTCATTCCTATCATCTAACAATACGTCTAGGCCTAAAGCTTTCAAGTCTGAGTAAATTTTTTCACCTAAGGCAACTTGTTCCTCATCCTTTGTGTTTACAATTGTTATAACAACTGAATAAGGTGCTGCTATTAGTGGCCAAACAATGCCTTTATCATCATGATTTTGTTCAATTATAGCTGCAACAGTTCTAGAAACTCCAATTCCATATGATCCCATATAAAATGGTTTTTCCTTACCATTCTCATCTAAATAACCTGCCTTTAACCCATCTGAATATTTGGTTCCAAGTTGGAATATATTTCCTACTTCAATTCCCCTATCCATTAATAACTCTGCTCCACAAGTTGGACACCTATCTCCTTTTTCAACTAATAGTAAGTCCTCTACTACTTCCGCCTTGAAATCCCTTCCAAAGTTTACATTTATTAAATGATAGTCTGCTTTATTAGCTCCAACTACTGCATTTGTAATTTCACTAACCCTTTTATCAATTATAATTTTTATATCCTTATTTATTCCTATAGGTCCAGTAAATCCTGGCTCTGCCCCCATTTTTTCTCTTATTACTTCATCACTAGCCATTTCAATTTCATGTTCTCCTGCTCCAAAGTGGTTTATAAGTTTTATTTCGTTTACTTCCCTATCCCCTGGAACAAAGCACAATACTGGTTCATCTTTTATAACATACATTAAAGCCTTAGCAAGCTTGCTCTTTGGCATATTTAAAAATTCACTTAAGTCTTCTATAGTTGAAACTCCTGGAGTATGAACTTCCTCCATAGCTTTTAGTTCTTCATCCTGTAATTTAGAATCGTATATAACTTTAGCTTTTTCGTCAGTAGCTGCATAATCACAGTTATCACAATAGGCTACAAGACTTTCCCCCACATCTGACATGGCCATAAATTCATGTGAATTATTTCCACCCATTGCTCCACTGTCTCCTTGAACCACCTTATATTTAAGTCCAAGTCTTGTAAAAACTGAATCATAAGCATCCCACATATTTTGATAGGCAGCTGCCATAGTCTCTTCATTAGTATCAAAACTATAGGCATCTTTCATTATAAATTCCCTTGACCTCATAAAACCAAACCTTGGTCTTTTTTCATCCCTATACTTGGTTTGAATTTGATACAAATTCAATGGAAGTTGCTTATAAGACTTTATCTCATCCTTAACTAAATTAGTAATATACTCTTCATGGGTTGGTCCTAAACAAAACTCCCTGCTATTTCTATCTTTCAATTTAAACATTTCAGGGCCAAAGTCCTCCCATCTTCCTGTAGCTTCCCAAATCTCTCTTGGCTGTATAGCTGACATAAGAAGTTCCTGGGAACCATAGTTGTCCATTTCTTCCCTTACTATATTTTCTACCTTTTTAATCACTTTAAAACCCAATGGCAAGTGGGAATAAACTCCACTTACTAGCCTTCTCGTCATACCAGCTCTCAATAGCAATTGGTGGCTTGGTATCTCTGCCTCTGCTGGAACCTCCCTAAGAGTTGGCATATACATTTTTGACATTCTCATACTAATTCCTCCTCATTTTAAATAAAATAAAACCCTTCATCTCAAATAGAGACGAAAGGTTATTCCGCGGTACCACTCTAGTAAATCAATATATAGATTCCCTTAAATAGCTATAACGCACTACCGTCTAGTATTAGCTAGAAGCTCTGGGGTAGGTTCAATAACAAGAAGGCTAGAAGTCTTCCACCAAATGACTTCCTCTCTTTAGCCTGTATTATCTAATATTCCCATCACAGCTATTTATAGTAGATATTATTGTACTAGATTAGCCTTGTTCTGTCAATTTCTTTTTTAAAGCTACTATAGAATAAGATGACATACCCTCTCCCCTTCCTACAAAACCTAATTTTTCAGTAGTAGTAGCCTTAATGTTTACATTATCTATGCTTGTAGCTAAAACCAAGCTTATTTCCCTTCTCATATCATCAATGTAGTCTGCCAACTTTGGCCTCTCTGCACCGATGGTTCCATCTATATTTCCTATTTCATAGCCCCTACTGTCCATTAGTTCCTTGACCCTGGCCAATAGAACCATAGAAGATATATCCTTG
>CAZRYA010000056.1:8313-9424 GCA_964604235.1 uncultured Tissierellaceae bacterium
AGGCCATATCCGTATCAGGAAACTTCTTACCTATATCTCCCTCTGCCATTGCCCCTAAAATTGCATCCATTATAGAATGGACTAAAACATCTGCATCTGAATGGCCTAATAATCCTTTTTCAAAAGGTATCTTTACTCCTCCTAGAATTAAATCCCTTCCTTCAACTAATTGGTGTACGTCATAACCTAAACCAACCCTAATCATAAGTTACCCTCTTCCATATAAAATTTATCTATATTATAACACTTGTCTAAATCCCTAAATAATGATTCTCCCAAAATCAAATCTTCTGGTGTAGTTATCTTTATATTCTCATAACTACCCATTATTATTTCTACCTTATGACCTAATCTTTCAACCAATGAACTATCATCTGTACCCAGATAATTATCTTTTTGGGCTTTTTCATAGGCATCTAATAGGATAGACCTACTAAAACCTTGTGGCGTCTGGGCAGCCCATAGCAAGGCCCTTTCAGGAGTTTTTTCTACAGACCTATCTCCTACTACCTTTATAGTATCTTTTACAGGGACAGCTAAAATCCCTCCCCCACTCTTGTATACTTCTTTTATCACCTTATCTATATCTTCAAGTTTCACAAAGGGTCTTGCACCATCATGACTTAGGACTATTTCTGACCTTGGGTTTAAGGCAAGTAGCCCATTATATAGGGAATCCTGTCTCTCTTTTCCACCTTTAACTATATTGCTAACCTTTTTAAATCCAAACTTCCTAACAATTTCTCTCCTGCAATACTCAATTTCTTCTTCTTTAGAAACTATTATTATTTCATCTATTAACTTCGAATTCTCAAATTTTTCTATCGTATGTGCTAAAATCGGTTTTCCGCCTATTAATAAAAACTGCTTATTCATTTTGCTTCCCATTCTATTGCTCATACCTGCTGAAGGTATAATAACAGAAACATATTTATCTCTATACATCTTTTCACCTCTAAACTATTATAACATATTGCCTTTTAAGTACAAATAAAAAAAGACCTAAGTTTAGGTCTTAATTGTTTGGTTTAGCAAATATCATTCTACCTGCTGATGTTTGAAGTACTGATGTAACTATTACTTCTATAGTCTCTCCAATATGTTTTTTCCC
>CAZRYA010000057.1:0-5108 GCA_964604235.1 uncultured Tissierellaceae bacterium
AGCCCCATTCCATTAGAAGGACTATTTTCCAAGTAATCACTACCATTATCCTTAATTTGAAGGGTAAAAAAGTTATTATGTTCCCTTAAATAAATAGAAGAAATATTAGCATCAGAGTGTTTAATAGTATTGTTAAGACTTTCCTTTATAATATATATAATATCAGATTTCAGTTCATAAGATAGGTTTGAGCCTATATCATAGTTAACTTTTATTTTTAAAGTTTTATATTTCACACCTAAATTTTCAATTTCATATTTCAAGTCAATAGATTGGTCATGGAGTCTATGGATATTTTCTCTGATATCTTTCATTCCAGATTTCAAGCTGTCTTGGAGGACTAGAAGGTCATTGGTTAAATTAAGGTCTTGGTTTTTTACCTTTAAGGCCTCTAGCTGTAATATACTGGAGCTTATTAGGTGGCCTATAGAATTGTGGAGTCCACGAGATATCCTGTTTCTTTCAGTTAATATGGCAATTTCAATATCTTTTGCCCGATCTATTTCAAGTTTATCATTTATTTCTTTTAAGTTAAGGGCATCCTCCCTTAGGCTGTCATGGGTAGACCTACTTAAATCTTCCAAGCTAGAATAGGAAATTTGTTTATAGCTTAAGTAGAGTCCAATAAGGCCTATTAGTATATCTATTGGATACAAGCCAGCTAGGAATAGGATAAAAACTAAGTTCCACCATATGCTATGGAAGGAAATAAAGTAAAGGCCTATAGGTATAAAGTAGATTAGATTGGAACTTCTACTTAATAGAATAGTAAAGCAAGCTAAAATTATTAGCTTAAGCTTAGGCTTGTCCAAAAGGTCAAATAAGTAGAAGCCTATTAAAGTAATTAGGCCATAGGGAATTAGACTAGCATCAGTAGTCTGGTGGGACAACAATATTAAAGCTGTAATTATAAAAGAATCTATTAGTTTACCCATGTCTACCTCCTAGTTTTATTATACTAGTACCATTTTACAAATACAAACGAGATAATACAATATGACATTTGTCATATAATCTTGTGACCCTGGACACTTACTGGAGAAGGGATTTTAAATTATCCTATAGTTAGGAGGGGAAATTTATGATACTTACAGTGGATAAATTAGTAAAGAGGTATAAGGATAAGATAGCACTGGACCATTTTAACTTAAAACTAGAAGAAGGAGAAATACTAGGACTTTTGGGGCCTAATGGTTGCGGTAAAACAACAGCCATAAACAGTATCTTAGGGCTTTTAAAATATGATAAGGGATCCATAGAAATATTTTCTCGTAAGATGGAGTCTAACTCATATGAGATAAAAAGAGATATAGGTTTGGTACCCCAGGAAATTTCGGTTTTAGGAACTTTAACAGTATATGAAAATATAGATTATTTTTGTGGCCTATATATAGGAGACAATAAACTTAGGAGGAACTATGTAGACCAAGCCATAGATTTTGTAGGTCTAGGTGATTATAGAAAAAGTTTTCCTAGGGAATTAAGTGGAGGCCTAAGGAGGAGGTTAAATATAGCCTGTGGGATTAGCCATAAACCTAAATTATTATTTTTAGATGAGCCAACAGTGGCAGTAGATGCCCAAAGTAGGAACTTCATACTAGATGGTATAAAAGAATTAAATAAAAATGGTACTAGTATAATTTACACAAGCCACTATTTAGAAGAAGTTGAGAGGATTTGTTCAAGGGTGGTAATAATGGACAAGGGTCGAGATATAGTTTCTGGAACTAAAGAAGAGTTAAAAGATATGATAGATATAAAAGAAAAAATAATATTAGAATTAGTAGAAGATATAGACTTTATAGATGAGATAAACTCACTACCAGGACTTATAGATGTAGAAAGAGTAAATAGGGACTATATAATAAAATTTCAAAAGGGCCATAGTAACTTGTATAATTTGGCCAGGCTAATAGAAGAAAACCAGTTAAGCTACAATAGACTTTACAGTGAATTACCATCACTAAATGACGTATTTTTAGAGATGACAGGCAAGGAGCTGAGGGACTAGTGAGAAATATTATTTATCAACTTAAAATGATACTAAGGGTTAAGAGTTTTGTATTTTGGATATTACTATTTCCCTTAATATTGGCTAGTTTTTTTAATCTTGCCTTTAGTAATATAGGTGAGGAAACTATGGACCCTATTCCAGTTGGAATAGATGAAAACAATTTAAATATTAAGATATTTGAAGCTTTAGATATTTTAGATCTTGTCCCCTTAAGTCAAGCTGAAGCTAAAGATAAGATTCTTAGTAATGAAATCATAGCCTATATAAATGAAGATAACTCTATCCTATTGGGGACAAATGGAAGTAGGGAAAATATAGTAAAAAGCATTGTAGACCAAGTAGTCCAATCTGGAAAGCTACTAAGAACCAACTCTCCAGAAGATGAGGCTAGAATAGTGGAGAAGATGGGGGATTTTAGATTAAAAAATTATGTAGAAAATCAGCCAGGGTCTAGTAGTTCTTTTAACTTTATAAGTTTAATCTACTATAATTTAATTGCCCTAGCATCTACTTATGGGACCTATGCTGCCCTTGAGTTTGTAAGTATCTACAATGGGAATTTGTCCCATGTAGGAGGAAGATTAAATATTACTCCTATTAATAAATTTAAATTGTTATTTTCTGGAGTTTTAGTTTCAGTTGGAATAAATTTAGTAGCCAATTTATTACTTTTGTTTTATTTAGAAGGGGTATTAGCCATGGGACTTATAAAGAATTTTTCATCCAGCCTAGGCTTGATTTTAATTGGGAATATATATGGGGTTGCCTTAGGACTAGGAATAGGAAGTATTAAAACTTTAACCTATAATAAGAAGAATATAATCCTAATTTTGATAAATCTTATTTTATCCACCCTATCAGGACTTATGAATCCAGCTATTAAAAATTTTATAGATGAAAAAATTCCGTTTATAAATAAGATAAGTCCAATTTCCAATATAACCAGTGGCTTGTATAGGTTTAACGCTTTAGGAGCTGGGGCAGCTATATATTCAGAAATGTTAGCCCTTGTCTTGATTAGTTTAGGCCTGTTGGGATTTGCCTATTATAATTTAAGGGGGGAAGGATATGACAGTATATAAGTATTTTATGAAGACGGTTTATAGGAATAAAAATTTTTTACTGGGTTATTCTATAATCTTTTTCTTTATGTCCTTCTTAAATTCATCAGCTGGTCAGAGAAAAGAAGACTTTACAAGTAGTTCTTATAATATAGGAGTTGTAGATGAAAGTAAAAGCCAAATAGCCAGTGAACTATTAGCTTATTTAGATAAAAATCACAAGCTTACCTATATGGAGAATAAGGACATTGAAATACAGGAAGACCTTTACTTAGATAGGTTTGTAGGAGTAATAAAACTAGGAGAGGACTTTGACAAGACTTATGAAGAAGGTGGAAGCCCAGTAGAATTAATAGGAAATAGGACTAGTTATAAGTATTCTCTTTTGGAAAACGAAATAAACAAGTATTTAAACTTTCTCTACCTATCAGAGGATGGAGGTATCTATGATTTTGAAAGAGTAGGATCATCTTTGCTTAAGGGAGTAGAAGTGGAAATAGTAGAAAACTATGATGATATAGATAATGGGTTTAAAGTATACTTTAACTTTGTATCCTATGTTATAGTGGCTATCTATGTTGCCCTTATAGGTTTTACCATGAGTGATTTCAATGAGGAAGAAATTAAACTAAGGACCTATATATCATCTAAAGAATTGAGTAAGTTCAATATGGAAATGTACTTGGGACAAATGTCTACAGGCCTTTTAATAACCAGTATATTTATCCTAGGAGTATTTTGGGTATTCGGGTCCTATAGTTTAGAGGTTAATTTGTTTAAGTATGTAGCCAACCTACTTGTATTTTCTTTTTCAATCCTATGTTTTACTTTTTTAATTAATAATATTACAAAGGATAAGAACATTTTAAACATGATAAGTGTAGTTTTTTCACTAGGTATGTCCTTTATTTCAGGAGTCATGGTTCCCCAATATGTACTTCCCAGTTTAGCCCTTAATATATCTAAGTTATTTCCTATGTACTACTATGTAAGAGGGGTAAATAAGCCAGGTGGACTTGGAGGTATATTAGAAGAGATGGGGATACAGATTTTATTTGGATTATTTTTCCTAGTCTTGGGAATATTTATATCTAGGGAAAAGAGGAGCTTATAGGATAGATTAATTCAATGTAAAACGTTCGGAATATTCGGAAAAATTAATTGATTAAAAAGAATATTACTATATAATTAAGTTAATGATTGGAGGGGTTATTTTGATTATTAATAAATATGTAAAGAAGATTCCAATAAATAGTGATAAGGTATGCTTATATAATAGCCTTAATGGATCAATTATTGAATTAGAAAAAGATTATATGGATGGAGATAATTTGATTCAGAATAAATTTTCAGAAGAAGAAAAACTTTTTTTAAAAAAATCAGAATTTTTAAATATCAATGAATTTGAAAAGAATCACGAAATATTAAAATCATATAATAGAGTAACAAATAGCTTAGATATAACAATAGAGCTGACTTTACGATGTAACATAAAGTGTTCATATTGTTATCAGGATAAACTAATTGATAGAAATATAATTAGTTTATCTACCATTGATAAGATATTAAACTATATTGAGGAAATTACAAGTAAAAGAGAGATAAAATATTTAAAATTGACATATATAGGTGGAGAGCCATTATTAGCAAAGGAAGAATTAAGGTATTCATATGACAAAATTTCAGATTATTGCAAAAAGAATGATATTTCTTTAATAACATCTTTAAATACGAATGCAACTTTATTAAATAAAGGTGATTTGAATTATTTTGAAGATATAGAGGTTCCTGTGACTTTAAGTTTACCTAATGATCATGATTTAGTTAGGGGAAGAAAGGATGGGGGAGGAACATTTAACACTATAATAAAAAATCTAATAGATAATAAGGACTTTTTTAAAAGAAGCGACGTAAATTTAGTAATAAGATACAATACAAATGTAAGTAATATAAAATATTTCGGAGAATTTTTAGATTATTTAAATACTTTAGATTTAGATATAATTGAAGTATATGCCATGTATACAGATGAG
>CAZRYA010000057.1:5118-9042 GCA_964604235.1 uncultured Tissierellaceae bacterium
CAGATGAGTATCCTCACAATGATTTTATGAATGGTTTATCAATGAATGAATTTTTAGTGTGGAATTCTACCATAGCTATAGATGAATTAATAAAAAGAGGATATAAGATATACTTTAAACCTAAGAGTACCTATATGCCATGCAAAGCTTATATTGATGATAATTGTAAATTTTATTCAGATGGATTCACTGGATTATGTGATGCTTGGGATTATGAATTTAAAGGTCCTCATATAGACCAGTTACTTGGTAATTCACAATTATTGAATGATTATTTTAAAGATATTAGAAGATGGAATCCATTTGATGATATAGATTGTAAGGATTGTAAAAATTTAATTCTTTGTGGAGGTAAATATTTTTGTAGGAATAATTGTGACTATGAAAATAGGTATATATTAAATCTTTTTATAAAAAAATATATAGAATATTTAGGATTAGGTAAAGGATATTATTTTCCACAAATGGTGAGTTAAGATTTGACCATCATAGGTTAATCTTTCAACATATAAACAATAGGAGGTGAATTAAATGGAGATTATAAGAAAACCAATGCCAATGGCAGAAGGTGAAGGGAATAATTGTGGAGGTTGTAATGGCTCTCATAAGGGATAAAAGAAGAGGAGGGGTTTTCCTTCTTCTTCTTATTTGTATCTTACTAAAAAACAAGATAATTTAAATATAGATAAGCTATGAGGTGGAACTTTGAACATAATTGAGTTTAATTCGGTGAGTAAGTATTATGGTAAGAAAAATAGTAAGAGTTTAGGTATAGAGAATATAAGTTTCAATGTAAAAAAAGCCTCTGTTGTAGGTTTGATAGGGCCTAATGGGGCTGGGAAAAGCACAAGTTTAAAATTAATAAGTGGGATACTAAAAGAAGATGAAGGAAGTATTAGGGTTATGGGGAAAAATCCTCTTAAGGAGAGGAAAAGCCTGTGTAAAGACATGGGTATAATGTTTGGCAATAGGTCTAGCCTATGGTACAACATCCCAGCTATTGAATCAGTAAAGCTAATGAGGGATATATATAGGATTCCTAAGGACCTATTTAGAAAAAGGCTAGATATGTATTCAGAAATCCTAGATTTAGAAGATATCCTCTATAAGGAGGTAAGAAAATTATCCCTAGGTCAAAGGATGAAACTGGAACTCCTAGTTACTCTTTTACATGGGCCAGAATTGATAATTCTAGATGAACCTAGTATAGGTTTAGATATAGTTGCCAAGCAGAATCTAAGGGAGATAATATTAGATTTATCGGCTAAGGAAAATAAGACTATACTCCTAACAACTCACGACTTGGCTGATGTTGAAAAAGTATGTGATCAGATTATATTGATTAATAAGGGTAACAAAATATTAGATTTAAATAGTAGAGACTTCAATAGTATGATTTCTCAATATGGGGTAGTATATTTAGAAAAAAATAGAGATATGGATATTGGACAATTTAGGCCATACCTAAGGGAAGAAACCCCCCACTACTATAAGTTTATCCTAGAGGAAGTAAAGTTAAAAGCCTTTATAGACCAACTGCTGAATAAGTTTACCAGTGATATAAAGTTTAGGGTTGAAAAACCTAGTTTGGAGGATATAGTTTATGGAAGCTATAACTAATTATTTAATCTTAATAAGGAGGTATATAATATTGTCCTTTAAGGACTTGGTAGAATTTCCCTTTGAATTAACTATGAGAATTATACAGGTGTTTTTTGAAATAGGATTTATATACCTATTTTGGATATCCTTATATAATGTTGGGGTAGTTTTTAGTGGGTGGACCACTTCAGGAATAGTAATGCTTAGTTCTATGAACTTATTTTCAGAAGCCATTAGTAAAATATCCTTTGGTTTTAGAGATTTAGAGTATTCTATAATAGGTGGAGATTTTGACAAGTATTTGACTAGGCCTATAAACCCTTTCTTTTCAATGATAATGGATAAGCTAAATGTATTTACAATTGTTACAAAGCTGATTATCTCACTAGCTGGTATGATCTACATATGTAACTTTCAAAAGATTAGCCTATATAATATAAGGGCCTCAATTATATGTCTTCTACTGGGAACCCTATCTTTTGATTTACTATATGGAGCATTTTCCATGTTGGCTTTTTGGTTTGGAAAAATCTATATGGCTAGGGAGTTAATTTTTTCATTTAAATCTGCAAAGAAATATCCCTTGGACATATATCCTAATAAAATCATGTGGCTATTTACATATGTTATTCCCTTAGGATTTTTATCAACAATACCAACTAAGATATTATTAGGTGACTTAAGGAATATAAACTTATATTTATTAGTGGCGGTGGCTTCTTTTATAATAAATTTAAGTATATTTAAATTTGTATCTAATAGGGCCCTAAGTAAATATAATTCTACAGGATCGTAGGTGTAATATTATGAGAAAATATTTTACAACACTTAGATTAAGTTTAATAGATGATAGTTTGTTTAAGTTAAACTACTACTTGAGTTTTATCTCTATTCCCATTCAGCTTTCAATAATATATTTTTTTTGGAAAGTAGGCCTAGGAGAGGGTAGTATTAAGGGATTTAGCTTAAGCAAGATGGTTTTATACTTTTTGTTTGTGAGATTGCTACAAATTGTATATCAACCTGCCATGTATACAACATATGAGCTTTGGAATGAAATAAATAAGGGGACCATAATCGTATGGATATTAAGGCCTATATCATATCCCTTATATATGTTGAGTAAGAAGTTTGGAATATTTGTAGTTAGGATATTAAGTTCTCTAATAGTCATAAACTTCCTATTATACTTTTTAGGCTGGCAAGTAGTTTTTAAAGATATAGGGTTGGGAGTTTTAAGTTCCATGATGGGATATATTATCCTATATGAAATACAATTTTTTATAGGAGCCTTAACCTTTTGGCTAAAGAATATAATAAGTCTTAGGGATACAGTGATGGATATGATGGCTTTACTAGGTGGTATGGTTATACCTCTTGATTTTTTCCCTGATACATTAAAAAGTTTTTCCCTACTAAGCCCAATGGCTAGCATATACTATTATCCAGCTAAAATACTGGCAGGAGGCATTGATAAGGGTCTTGATTTTTATAAGATATTCAGTATTCAATTTATATGGCTTGTTTTTTTTGCTCTTATTATAGGTTTTGTGTGGCATTTAGGGTCAGGTAAGGTTGACCAAGGGTCTTGACCAAGAATTTATTTAATTAAGTTAAGTAAAATTTGCACAAAAGCTTCCTATATGTTAGTATGGAGACGATTAACTTAAGGAGGGATATTATGAGCTTACCAAATTGTCCAAAATGTAATTCAGAATATACTTATGAAGATGGACACCTACTGGTTTGCCCAGAATGTGCACATGAGTGGGTAGCAGGTGTAGAGGTGGAAGAAGACCAAATTAAAGATTCAAATGGAAATATTTTAAATGATGGAGATGACATTACTGTTATTAAGGATTTGAAAGTTAAGGGATCTTCCTCAGTTATTAAGAAGGGGACGAAGGCTAAAAATATAAAACTTATCTTAGATCCAAGTGATGGACATGATATAGATTGTAAATTAGATGGATTTGGACCTATGAAGTTAAAATCTGAATTTGTGAAAAAGGCTTAAAACACATAAAAATATACTAGGAATAAAATCCTAGTATATTTTTATACAAGCTATATTGCATTATAGAATAGCATGTATTATAATATAGATAAGAAACTAGGAGGTGTTGCCATGAATACTCAGCTTAAAAAGGGTGTTTTAGACCTTTGCGTCCTTTCTATCTTGGATAAAAAAGATTGTTATGGCTATGAGATAATACAGAAGATTTCAGACTATATAGAGATATCAGGAGGGACTGTCTATCCTATTTTAAAGAAATTTAGGGAAGAAGGCTATGTTAGAACTTATCTAGAAGAGTCTGGAGA
>CAZRYA010000057.1:9052-9287 GCA_964604235.1 uncultured Tissierellaceae bacterium
TAGGAAATATTATAGTTTAACGGAGATAGGTAAAAGGGAATATATAAACCAACTAAATGAATGGAGTAATTTTAAGGATGCAATAGAGCTAATAGTGGGAGGTGATTTTTATGAATAGAAATCAATATATGGAGGCCTTGGAAAGGGAGCTTAGGGGATTTAGTGAACTGGATAGGAGAGAAATATTAAAGGATTACAATAATTTCTTTGAAGAAGGTATGTCAGACGGTAGGAC
>CAZRYA010000058.1:0-9223 GCA_964604235.1 uncultured Tissierellaceae bacterium
AAAAACTACCCACATTAATTAACGCCTCCTTTTTTTACTAATAATTTTACACCTTCAATTCCTTCTACTAGGACTAATTCTCCCAAATTAATACTCTTTCCATCTAGTGATTTAGCTGTCCAAATTTGCCCCTGAATTTTTACCTTTCCATTTTCTAACTCTCCAATTTCATCTACCACTTCCCCAAGTTGACCTATTAATTTATCATTATTAGTTGCTATCTTAGGAGACCTGATATACTTTATTAGTCTAGGCCTTATTACTATAAAGGTAAAAAGTGACCCTAGTATAAAACCTAAAATCTGAATCCCCATTGAAAAATTTACAAAAGTTAAAATCATAGAAACAAGTGCTCCTACTACAAACCAAATTGATACTAAAGATGCTGTGGCTACTTCTACTAGTCCTGAAATTATTAAAATAATTATCCATATATACATAATATCTCAAATATTAAAATATTTGATTTTCACCACCTTTTTAATAAGTATTTTAAGTTTCATAAATCATATACCATAAATAAAAATTTTATATTAAATTTAAGTGAATTATATAACAAAGCTTCCTTAATAAGTATATCCTAATATAAAAAGCCCCTAAATCTACGGTTACCTTAAATTTAGGGGCCTAAAAAATTATATAGTTTTTACTATCTTTTTTTATCCTTCCTCTTTCCAAAATACTTGTCCTTAGACTTTTCTGAAAAGTTCTTCTTAGATTTATTGGTCTTTTTAGCCCTAAGATCAGGCCTCTTACTTTTAGATGGAGATTTTTTCTTTAAATCCCTCTTAATTTTTCTCTCAATATTACCAAGCTCTTCCCTATCTTGTTCAGTTACTAAAGTAATAGCTGTTCCAAGGTTTCCTATCCTACCAGTCCTTCCTATCCTATGGACATAAGTGTCACTACTTTCTGGTATATCATAATTTATAACGTGGGTAACCCCTTCAATATCCAGTCCTCTAGCTGCTATGTCTGTAGCTACTAATATTTGAATATCAGCATTCCTAAACCTCTTCATAACCCTTTCTCTTTTAGCCTGTGAAAGGTCTCCGTGAAGTTCATCTACATTATATCCCCTCATAGCTAAATCTTCATAAAGGGCTGAAACCCTCCTCTTAGTCCTACAAAATACAATGGCTAAATAGGGATTTTTTTCATCTATAATATCACATAGGACATTTAACTTCTGCCTATCAGTAGTTTCTATAATAACTTGGTCTATTCCATCAAGGGTTATATCCTCTGGCTTTACTTCAATCCTAACAGGAGCTGTCATAAACCTCCTAGTAATTCCCTTTATTTCATTTGGAATAGTTGCTGAAAATAACATTATTTGCTTAGTCTTTGGAGTGGACATTATTATGTCTTCTATCTCTCCTAAGAAGCCCATCATCAACATTTCATCAGCTTCGTCTAGTACTACAAACTTAGTTCTTCCTAAGTTTATAGTTCCCCTCCTCAAGTGGTCTAATAACCTACCTGGCGTTGCTATAACTAAGTGAATTCCATTTTTTAACTTCCTAACCTGCTGTTCAACATCTTGTCCACCATAACAGGCCAATATTTTTATATCCTTATACTTTTGCAACTTTTTAGCTTCCTGGGTTATTTGTAGGGCCAACTCTCTAGTTGGAGCTACTATAAGCCCTTGAATGTAATCTTTTTCTATATCTATTCCCTCTATAATGGGAAGTAAGAATGCTAGTGTCTTACCTGTTCCCGTTTGGGCCTGCCCAACAAGATCTTTACCATTTAATAATTCACCTATTGATTTTTCTTGAATAGGCGTTGGCTTTTTTATACCTTGCTTTCTTAAGACCTCAACTAAGTCCATACTTAAACCTAAATCTATAAAATCTGCCATAATATCCCTCCTTTTAATATTCATCTAAAAATGAATGCTTATCTCCATCTTTTTTCCATCCTATTACCCCGTCCATCTCAACGTTTTCAGCTGCCTTAAAAATAGATTTATCCACGTTTACAAAAGTTTCTTTTAAATCCTCTATTAGGTCTTTTATCTCAAATCTCTTGCTTCCTATTTTTTTAGCTGTAACCATACAAGCACAGTTAAGAGGCATAACTCCACTATTCTTAATAAACCTTTCAATGTCCTTCTCCTCTATTAAATACATAGGTCTAATAAGTTCCATATTTTCAAAATTATCTGCCCTTAACTTAGGCATCATAGTTTTAAAATTTGCTGCACATAAAACATTTAATAAGGTAGTTTCAATTACATCATTAAAATGATGACCTAGGGCCAACTTATTACAGCCAAGTTCCTGGGCCTTACTATATAGTGAACCCCTTCTCATCCTTGCACACATGTAACAAGGATTGTCGCTGGCTATCTCTTGGGCAACCTCAAAGACATTGGCATCATAAATGTGAACTGGTATAGCTAAATAATCACAGTTTTCCTCCAATAAGACTCTTATATCCTTATGGTAGCCTGGATCCATAGCAATAAACTCCAGTTCAAAGTTCCTCCTACCATTTTTATGAAGTTCTTGAAAAAGCTTAGCTAATAAAAGACTATCCTTACCACCTGAAATCCCTACAGCTATCTTATCTCCATCCTGGATTAAGTCATAGTCTTTAATTGCCTTTACAAACTTTCCCCAAATATGCTTCCTATATGTTTTTATTATACTTCTTTCTATCTCTTGTAAAGTTTTCTTATCTTCTGCCACATCAAGAAACTTACATTCAAATTTATTATCCACTTCATCACTCCATCAAAGCTTTTATTATATCAGTTTATTAATTTATTATCCATATAATTATATCATAAATTCAATGGCTTGTTTCCATTCATTTAATCATTGGCTACTTTTTTTCATCGCCAAAATTGTAATTTGTAACAATAGGTTTTCTATTCTTTATCTTGTCATTAAAGTACTCATAAAAACAAATACCTAAAAAACTTCCCTCTATATTATAAACCTTATCATAGCCTAAATTTTGCAGGGTAACTATGGCATTATATGCCCTTTGTCCAGTCCTACAGTGAAAATATACTGGCCTGTCTTTTGGAATCAAGTCTAAACTTGTTCTTAGCCTAGCTAGGGGAATATTTATAGAATTAATTAAATGACCACTTTCATATTCCTCTTCCTCTCTCACGTCTATTATAAGCTCCCCAGCTTCTACTAGGTCTCTAGCTTTACTTACTTTTACCTCTTTATACCTATTGTTTAGAATGTTTTTTCCCACAAGTCCACTATAGTTCACAGCGTCTTTAGCCGTACTAAAAGGTGGGGAATAGCACAAGTCTAAATCTGCTAAATCATCTAAATCTCCAGAAAACTTAATTACAGTTCCTATTACATCTATTCTCTTATCTATATTTCCCTTACCAATTGCCTGAGCCCCTAATATTTTTCCCGTTGGCAACTCAAACAAAACCTTTATAAACATTACCTCATTATCTGGCATAACCCTAACCTTATCATCTGGAACTATATAAACATAATCATAATTCAAGTTTAAATTATAGTCCCTTATAAGTTTTTCATTTAGGCCTACACTTGCCCCTTTATAGTCAAAGGCTTTAAAAACTCCTGACCCTATTACTCCTGTATTTTTTACTTCCATTCCATAGATATGATTGGCCACATCCCTTCCCTGCTTTTGAGCAGGTCCAGCCATGGAAACCTGTATATAGTCCCTTATTATTGGATTATAAACCTCAGTAACATCTCCTATAGCATAAATATCCCCATCATTGGTCAGGTAGTTGCTATTTACCCTTATAGCTCCTGATTTTCCTAAGTCTAAGCCTCCATCTATGGCCAAACTAGTTTCTGGGCTTATGCCCATAGCTATTAGACTTACATCAGACTTTAGTGTTCTTCCAGATTTTAAAATCACCTGACCTTCTTTAAACTCTCTAACCTCATCTTCTAAAATTAAGCCTATCCCATTATCATATAATTCCTTGTGGAGTATTTGAATCAAATCATAGTCAAAACTTTCCATTAACTGGTCTTTAGCTTCTATTATACTTACATTATAGCCTGCTATTCTAAGATTTTCTGCCAGCTCAACACCAATAAATCCCCCTCCTATTATGCTTATATCTTCCACATCTGCTTCTTCTATAAAATTCTTAAACCTAGCAATATCTACTACATTTTTTATCGTAAAAACATTTCCATTAGCCATACCTGGAATTATGGGCATAATTGGCCTTCCACCAGTTGCTAATACTAATTTATCATAGGATTCCACAGTCACTTCTCCAGTGACTATATTTCTTACTTCCACCCTTTTATCCAGCCTATTTATTTTTGTAACCTCATTGTAGACCCTAGTATCTATCCTATATTCATCATAAAATTGCTGAGGCTTCATAAGCATTAAGTCTTCGTGTTCTTTAACTAATCCACTAAGATAATAGGGAATTGAACATGTGGAAAATGACACATGAGCCCCTTTTTCAAATATAATTATTTCTGCTGATTCATCTAACCTTCTTGCTCTTGCAGCAACAGATGCTCCACCTGCCACTCCTCCAATAATTAATATTCTCTTATTCATAAAAAACCTCCTATTTTTATTTTTATAATTTTACTATACTCCCGTAAATATGATACAATTATGCTAGATACACTTTCTTTATAATATATCCTAATATATATAAAGACTTATGTATAGTAGCTATAAGATTATATTTGATAATTAAACTTTATTATTAATAAATAAGGATGTGGTACTATGAATTTAGACTACCTTAGGTCTTTTTTTGTAATAGTAGAATCCAACAGCATTTCAAAGGCTGCCAAGAAACTTCATCTTACCCAGCCGGGGCTTAGTATGCAATTGCAAAATTTAGAAAATACAGTTGGTGCCCAGTTACTAATTAGATCCAATAAAGGTGTTGAGCTTACAGAAGAAGGTAGGATTGTCTATGAACATGCCAAGACTATTCTATCCCTTGAAAATAATATTAAGCAAAATATCCAAGATTTAAAAGATAAAAAAAACATTTTGTCTGTTTCTGCCTGTAAAAGTTTAGGAGAGTATATACTTCCTTGTAGTATCTATACATTTAGGGAAATATATATGAATTTAGATGTATCCCTGGAGGTTAATAATACAAATACAGTTATAGAAAAATTAATCAACCACGAAACTAACATAGCTATCATAACTGGTAACTATAATGGAGAAGAGGACATTACAAGTGTACCTATTTTAAAAGACGAATTAATACTAGTATCTGGTCCTAAGTCCAATCTGTCAAATATTAATGTAAATGAGCTTAGGTCTATTCCACTAATTCTCAGGGACTCTGACTCTGCAACTAGAACCATTTTAAACGATTCTTTAAAAAATAGGGATATGGATATAGAAGACTTAGATGTAGTCCTGTCAGTTAATTCACCTGAATCTATAAAGTCTACCCTAATGTCTGGCCGTGGCTTTGCTTTTCTTCCAGAAATTGTCGTTAGGCAAGAATTAAGGTCTAAAAGTTTAAATAGGATCAACATAGACAACTTTCATGCGAATTTTAACTACTACTTAGCCCATAGGGCAGACTATAATTTCAGCCCCCACGAAGAAAAATTTAAAAACTTTATAGTTTCAAACAAAAGGTGTTTCTGCTATTAAAAAACAAGTTAAATAACCTGATATTTTAGGTTATTTAACTTGTTTTTTCTTCATAATCATAAGCCCTTAGGATGTCATGAATATTAATCACCTACTCTTAAGACCTAACTCTTTGTAGACTTATACATTTTTTATAAAAACATCTACATATAATTAAAGAAATCCCCTTCACTATATCCACTTATTATTAAGACTAAAGCTTATCTAAACTTGGCCTCTTCTTGCTCCTCTTAAATTTCACTAGCTCTTTCAGCAAAATAGAAATTACTAGGTAAAGAGGTATACCTATAAAGGCTCCAAATAATCCCAATAAATTTATACTTACTATTACTACTATCATAATTATAAAGGGATGTATATTTAACCTATTCCCCATTAAATTTGGTGTTATTAAGTTTCCCTCTAATTGCTGAACCACTATAGATAAGACTAGGACTTTTATAGCCAAAGACAGATCTATAGTAAGGGCTATTAATATGGCTGGTAATATTCCTAAGAAGGCCCCCACCATTGGTATAACCGCTGTTATTATGGAAAAACTGGCCATTAGCAAGGCATTTGGCATCTTAATAATTAAATAACCTATAAACATTAGAACACCAATTACTAAAGCCACAAGCAACTGGCCTACAATATAGGTCGACAAAATCCCATCTAGATTTCTAGCTAACTCAGCCCCTTGTCCCTTGTAGGCCTTTGGAATAATTCCTAAGATTTTAGACCCTATTTGGTCTTCTTCTTTTAATAAATAGAATAGGATAAATGGAACTAATATTAACTGGGTTGTAAAATTTCCTATTCCTGAAAACATATTTGGTAAATTGGTTAAAACTTTTATAAGATAGTCTTTCCCCTCTTCCAAGTACTTGTAAAAATTTATGTCTATCTTATACTTAGCTAAATTTTCTTCAATTAAACTTAGGTAGTCTACTTGGTTATTGGTCATATTAAAAATTGTATCTTGGAACTGGTCTTTTAAAACCGATCCCGATAGAGATAAGACAAATATAAATATGCTAAAAAACAAGATAATTACTAAAATTGAAATTAATCCCTTATACTTATATAGCTTCCCCCTGGTTAAACTTCTGGTAATTGGTCTTAACCAATAGTAAATAAAACCTGCAATTATCACGGGTCCTATAAACATAGCTATTAGACTTACAATTGGCTTAAAGACATAGTCTACTTTTGTAAATACCAATATTATTAGCAGTGCTAGTAAAACTATTAGTAAATTCTTTATAATTTTTTCCCTATCCATTGGTTCACTCCTTTTTTCATTTATATACCCTTATTAAAATTTTATAAAAAAAATAAATATTTTATATGTTTTTTAATATTTATGCAATTTTTAGGCTTTTCTAATTATTCGGAATTATTTCATCTTTCATTTTTCTTATGAATAGGATGATATATATTAAAAATTATTAATTAGTTTTTTATATGTATTTCTTCTAGCCCTTTATAAATCACAATATTATTTTTTAATTTTTATTTGACCAATATTCTATTAAGAATAAAAGTGATATTGGAATTTTTAGGAATTTTTATCTGATTGACATTATTTTCTCAATTATGTATTATAAAAATGTCGATATTTCGATAATACATAATTTTAGGAGGCGTCTTTATGAAAAAAAGACTTATCACATTAGGTTTAATTACTACAATTCTATTTAGTTCATCCAGTGTACTGGGATGTACTGGAACCATTGTAGGAAAAAAAGTAGCAGCAGATGGCCACACAATACTTGGCAGAACCGAAGACTATAGTTCAGCCTACAACAAAAATATCATTGTTACACCTAGAAAGACTTATAAAGATGGAGAGATGTTTGAAGATGCAAATGGTTTAAAACTACCACAACCTAAAGAAAGTTACAAGTTCACCTCAATTCCAGATGGATATCAAGATGAAGGAGATGTTTTTGATGCAGCTGGATTTAATGAATTTGGTGTAGCTATGACTGCAACTGTTACTGCTTATGCCCATGAAAAGGCTTATAAGGCAGACCCTCTTGTAGAAAAAGGCTTGACTGAATCTTCTATTACTGGCCTTGTTTTACCAAGGGTGAAAACTGCTAGAGAGGGTATTGAGTTAGTTGCAAAAATAATTGATAAACATGGTTCTTCAGAGGGAAATATTATTTTTATATCTGACCAAAAAGAAACTTGGTACATGGAAATGTTAACAGGACATCAATATGTTGCTGTTAAGTATCCAGAAGATTGCTTTTCAGTAGTTCCAAACTGTTATATGTTAGGAAGTGTAGATATAAAGGATAAGGAAAATGTTATTGCTTCTAAAGACTTAGTTAACCTTCCTAAGAAAAACGGTTTTTTAGTAATGGAAGATGGTAAAATCCACGTTAGAAAAACCTATGCAGAAGAATTAAGTCCCTACAACAGGTCTAGACTATGGGGTGGGATTAATTTTTTAGATAAGGATAAAAATATAGCTTTCGAAGCAGAAGAATTTGAATTATTCCAAAAGACAGATAAAAAAATCTCTGTAAAAGATGTTATGGAAATGCAAAGATATAGGTATGAAGGAACTAAGTATGATGCTAATCTACCTGCCAATGAAAACATAAGAGCTATTGGTACTATTAACCAAGAAGAGTGTCATGTTTTAGAAGTTAGGGAAGACTATCCTAAGTCAATGGGTGGTATCATATGGGTTGCTATGGGTAACTCTGAACACAGCATATATGTACCTGTAATTGGGGGTATTACTGATACTACAGCTCAATATAAGGTTACTGGCAATATGTACACACCAAACTCTGCCTACTGGACACTAAGAGGTGTATCTGCCCTTTCAGAAATAAATAGGGACAAGTATGGAGTAAATGTTAGGAAATATTGGAATGCTGAGGAACTAAGATTATTAAAAGAACAAAAAGATGTGGATAAAAAGTTAAAGGACCTATATAAAAAAGATGAAGCGGAAGCTATTAAATATGTTGATTCTTTAGCTAAAAAGAACTTAACAAAGGCCTACAAGGATGCTACAACTATCTACAAAGAACTAAACACTTATTTCCTACGTGATTCTGGTAAGAAACAGGAAAAAGCTTACGTTCCTTCTTTAATAGGTGGAGAAATGACTACAGATGCTCCACTTGAAGAAGCTGTTAAACACTAATTAGTAAGTTAATTTAAAAATAACCTAGTAATATGGCTATCCATTTACTAGGTTATTTCCTTATAAGTCCCTTATGACTATATTATTTGCTTTTATAGGTTTTTTATAATATAATTTTATGTTGGAAAGATATATTTAATCGTTTAAATAAATACATTTTAAGGAAGGTATAAAGTATGAAATTAGGAATAGTAGGATTACCTAACGTAGGTAAAAGTACATTGTTTAATGCTATAACCCAAGCTGGTGCTGAGTCAGCTAACTATCCATTCTGTACAATTGAACCCAATGTAGGCGTTGTGGCAGTACCTGATGATAGGTTGGCAAAACTTGCTGAAATTTATGAATCTAAAAGGATTCTCCCAACGGCTATTGAGTTTTATGATATTGCCGGACTTGTTAAAGGTGCCAGTGATGGAGAGGGCCTTGGCAACAAATTTTTAGCCCACA
>CAZRYA010000059.1:0-9209 GCA_964604235.1 uncultured Tissierellaceae bacterium
CAACCATTATTGGATTTAATGAAACTATGGTCTTAATGCCAAGCTTTTTAGTAGTCATAGTTACGAACTTCATCATTATCATTGGCCCTATAGCTATACATAAATCATATTCTTTTCCTTGATTATTAACAAGGTCTTCTATATATTCAGTAACTAAACCCTTAAATCCATAAGATCCATCATCAGTAGCCACATATAAATTACCTGCAACAGACTTTAACTTATCTTCTAAAATTACCCTGTCCTTGTCTTTTGCACCTACAATTACATCTACATCTATTCCATGTTCTTTAAACCATCTTACTTGAGGATAAACAGGTGCTGTACCTACTCCACCTGCTACAAATAATATTTTCTTTTTCTTAAGTTCTTCAATATCTGCATTAACATAATCAGACGGAACTCCTAAAGGACCTACAAAATCTCTTACATAGTCTCCTTCTTGAAGTTCATCTAGTTTTTTAGTAGAACATCCCATTGCTTGAACTACTATTTGGACAGTTCCTGCCTCTACATCATAGTCACAAATTGTAAGAGGTAACCTCTCACCTGTTTCATTGGCTATAACTATGACAAATTGGCCTGGTTTTGCTGATTTAGCTACTCTAGGTACTAGAATATCCATTGAAAATATGCTTGGAGCTAAAGTCTCTTTTTTTACTATTTTGTACAATTAAAACTCCTCCTCTTTTTTAACTTATTAACTTATTTTATCTATTGTATCTTTAATAAACTTTTCAATATCTAAAACCCTCGCCTTAGACTTTTCCATAGATTCTTCTTTGGCATATATATATATCTTAATCTTTGGCTCTGTTCCAGATGGTCTTATTGCGAACCAAGTGCCATTTTCTAAAAAATATTTTAATACATTAGACTTTGGTATAGATGTTTCATCAAACTGATAGTCAATTATATTATCAACCCTTAACCCATCAACTTCATTCCATGGATTTTTTCTAACAAGGTCCATAATTTTCTTTATTCTCTGACTGCCTTCAATACCCTCCAATTGGATTGATATAAGGTTTTCAGAATAGTAACCAAACTCCTTATATATATCATTTAATCCATCTAAAAGGGTTTTTCCCTTCTTCTTATAGTAGGCTGCCATTTCTGCAATTAGCATAGTTGTACTAATTCCATCCTTATCCCTAATTAAATCTGTATAAACATAGCCTATGCTTTCTTCATATCCAAAAATAAATTTGTTAGATTTTGTAATGTCAAACTCATTGGCCTTACCACATATATTCTTAAAACCAGTTAAGGTTTCAAAAGTTTTTATATTGTATTTATCTGCAATTGCCCTTGATAAATCACCTGTAACTATACTCTTAACCAAGGCCCCATTTTTAGGAATGATATTTTTCTTATCCATTTGGGAAAATACATAGTTTACTAGTAAAGCACCCATTTGATTCCCATTTACAAATATAAATTCTTCCCCATTGTATACCATTGAAGCTACCCTATCAGCATCAGGATCTGTTGCAATTAAAATATCTGCATGTTTTTCATAACCTAATCTTATGGCATATTCAAAAGCTTCTACGTATTCTGGATTTGGATAACCTACAGTTGTAAAATCTGGGTCAGGGTATTCTTGTTCCAAAACCACATTTACATTGGTAAAACCTCTTTCCTTCAAAATCCTTTGCACAGGTATACTACCAGTACCATTTAAAGGAGTATAAACTATATTGATTTCCTTATCTATATCTTCATTTAAAGCCATATTTAATACATCTAAGTTGTATTCATCGTCAATCTCTTGGCCTATATTTACAACTAAACCTTTAGATACAGCTTCTTCTAAATCCATTTTCTTTATACTGGAAAAATCTTCAATCTCATTAATATGAACCAATATTTCATCAGCTATATCATCTAAGATTTGAGAACCTTCTTCCCAATATACCTTAAATCCATTGTACTCCTTAGGATTATGACTTGCAGTAACCATAATACCAGATATAGTATTTAACTTTCTTATTGTATAAGAAACTAAAGGCGTGGACCTTATTCCATCAAATAAATAAGTTTTTATACCATGATAAGCCATTATCTCTGCAGCAATTTTTGCAAAAATGTTAGATTTATGCCTAACATCATAAGAGATACATATTCCCTTGTCCATAGCTTCATTTCCCTTATCTATTATTGTCCTAGCTAGACCTTCAGCAGCTAAAGATACAGTGTACTCATTCATCCTATTAGTTCCTGCTCCCAGCTTGCCACGAAGTCCTGCTGTCCCAAACTCTAAATTTTTATAAAATCTATCTTTAATTTCCTCTTCATCTGCTAGATTCATAAGTTCGTTTTTAGTTTCATCATCAAAATACTCGTCTTCTATCCAGTAATTATATTTACTAAGATAATCCATCATTACCACCTCATAATTTTTTTTTACCACTGTATACTATTTTATGTGTAAAAGTCCTTTTTGTCCATAGACTAGTTTGGAATTGTTTGTTTGCTATTTTTTCAATTTTACTTAGATTCTACGTGATTATATTTTAACAAATTTATGATTTTATTTCAATCATTTGATTTTTCTGTTAATTGGAATTTTAATAGCCATCCTAGGTTTAAAGTCATAGGATGGCTATTTTTTCTTCTTTTATTTTATACTTTATCTTTTTCTATAAACTTGTTATTTATGCCTATAAAGGCAAATAGTATAACTATTATTGGCGTTAAGAAGTTGAAAATTGCCCATTTTCCATAGGCGAATGTACTCACACCTAATATATTCCTAAAAAATGCTCCACAGGTATTCCAGGGTATAAGTACAGAGGTTAAAGTCCCTGCTGACTCTAAAGTATTAGATAGCATCCTTGGATCTATTCCCCTTTCCCTATACGCTGGTGCATACATCTTACCTGGTACTACTACTGATATATACTGCTCTGGCATTGTAGCATTACTAAATATACAGGTTAATGATGTTGCTGCTACTATACCTCCAACAGATTTTATCCTCTTAATAATAGTATTTACTATGACTTCAAGTTGCTTTGTGGTTTCCATAATGCCTCCAAACATCATTGCTATTATAGTCAACGAAATCGAATACATCATTCCCTCCAAACCTCCGGCAGTCAATAGTTCATCTATTGCTAGCATCCCAGTTGTTGAAGTATATCCACCATAAGCTGAACTTAGTAAAGCTCCTAAAGTTGCCCCCTGCATAAATATCCCCATAATAGCCCCTATTACTATTCCTATAGTTATACCTGGAATAGCTGGTACCTTTAAAGCTATTGCCCCTATTACAGCTAGAGGAGGGATAATTAAAAGTGGAGAAATTCTAAAAGAATTTTCTATTCCATGTCTTATTATGTCAATGGATGATAGGTCAGCTCCTCCTGACTGAAACCTAAGTCCTACAAATAAGAAAAAAACTAATGTTAGCCCATAAGACGTAAGTGTTGTAGGTACCATGTATTTTACATGGCTGAAAACATCAGTACCTGCCACTGCTGGAGCTAAGTTAGTAGTATCTGAAAGTGGTGACATCTTATCTCCAAAATAAGCCCCTGATATTATGGCCCCTGCGGCTATTTCTGGTGGAATTCCAAGACCTTTAGCTATTCCCATTAGGGCAATACCTATAGTCCCTGCTGTCCCCCAACTGGTACCTGTTGCCAGCGAAGTAATTGAACAAATTATTACAGTTGCTATTAAAAAAATACTCGGTTTCAATATGCCAAGTCCATAGTAAATCATAGTTGGCACTACTCCTGCAAGAAGCCAAACTCCAATAAGTACCCCTATTATTGCCAGTATTATAATTGCCTGCAAAGATTGATAAATACCATCAAACATAGATTTTTGGATTTCCTCCCAAGTATAACCTATTTTGAAAGCTATTAGGGCTGCAAACAATGTACCTATTAACATAGGTATATGTGGCTCTGCTCCATACTTAAATATACTAAATCCCATAACTACTATTAAAAAAGTAAATGATAATAAAGCTTCATAAAGATGGGGTTTCCTTCTTTCTGTCCCTGTATCCATAATCACGCCTCCCATTAATAGAATTTTTAGAATATTCTATATATAAGTATATCCAATATAGACTCTTATTTCAAGTAAAAGTTATATATTGGATATATATTGGTTAATTATCTCTTCTTTTAAAGCCACTGCCTTGAACTTCAACAGCTTCATTTATAGTGAAGAAAGCTTCTGGATCTATTCTTTCAACTATTTCTTTTAACTTGGCTATCTCTCTAGAAACTAAAGTGCAATATATTATATTTTTGTTTTCTTGAGTGTAGGCACCCTGACCTTTAAAAAAAGTAACCCCTCTACCAAGTTCTTCCATAATAGCATGGGATAGTTCATCTGACCTATTAGATACTATTATTATATTTTTCATCATACTAAAACCAATTTGAACCCTATCAACTATTTGGTAACCAACAAACATTGATATCAAAGTATACATGGCGGGTTTGATTCCTAAATAAATTGATGATGATGTTATTACTATAGTGTTTGCTGCCATTAGAGCAGTACCTATATTCATATTTCGCTCTTTTTTAGCAATAAGGGCAATAATGTCAAATCCACCTTGATTTACTCCATTTTTGAACATAAGCCCCATACCAATTCCATTAAAAACAGCTCCAAAAATAGCTGCTAAAAATATGTCATCTACTTTTATATAGTTTACTAGCCAACTAGTTGAATTTAAAATAAATGAATATAAAAATATGGAAACCAGTGAATAGACTAAAAACTTTTTATCCAGTTTAAAGGACCCAAATATAAATATTGGTATATTTATTAAAAATACCATAGTACCTATTGGAAGGCCTGCAATATATTTCAAAAGAATGGCAATTCCACCTACTCCACCACTTAACATTCCATTTGGTACAAAAAACACATTTATTGCTATAGAACAAAATAAATTTCCTAATACTATATAAAATATTTTTCTCAATATAATTCCTAAACTATCTTTATTAATATTTTCCAAAATTTTCCTCCTTAGTCTTTGGATCTTTTTATTTCATAATATACTACTTCTTTTTGATTATTCTCTATCTTTTCTTTCCCACTTAAAATTTCATCACTAGAACTTTCTATTAATTCATAATGTCCATCTTCATTTTCGTATTCTTTACAATATACATCTCCTAAAATATCATAGGTGTTTTTAAGCTTCCACTCCCTGTACTTGTCCACTTCATCTTTAGTCACCTTTACAATATAGGCAATTACCAATAAATCATCTAAAAATCCTCCCAACAAGGAGTCTGGTAGAATTTCTATTGGGGAAATTAAATACAAAAATCCCACTGTTGCTTTTATAATTGTGGCTTTTGATATTTCCGTATAATCACCTGCTAAATAATCCTTAATTAATTCATGAAAAAGGTTTATGTCATCCAAGGCAGACCCTAATGCCTCATTTTCTTTGACCTTGCTCATAACATCATCTAATAATTTTTTCATATCCTCTTTATTATTAAATAGTTCTGTTGCGGTTTTAGTGAAGTCATTTATAACACTTTCAAAATTCATATTAAAAGACACCTCCTGAAAACATTATACTACATTATTCCCCTATAAAAAACACAGACTTCTAAGTCTGTGTTTTAAGTAAGTATTATTTTATAGTTATTTCTGTAACCATGTTTGGGGTATTTACTATAGTGTCAAAAACTGGGCAAGTTCTATCAATAAATTCTACAAACTTTTTTATGTCTTCTTCATCTGAATCAGACTCTATTATTAAGTTTGTCCTTATTTCTGTAAAACCTATCTTAGCATCTTTATTTTTACCCATAAATCCATCTGGATCTAAGTCTCCTTCTACTTCTACTGTAATATTTTTTAAGTCAATCCTATGAAGCCTTGCAAAACTTCTAGCTACAATACACTTACAAGCTCCTAAAGAACCTAATAGAGCCTCTACAGGATTCATACCTAAGTCAGTGCCACCTAAATCTTTAGGCTCATCCAGTATGAAGCTATGCTCTCCTGCTTGTACATTTACTTTTAAACCTTCTTGTAATTCTGCAGTAGTTTTGAATACAGTTAATGCCATAAATAAATTCCTCCTGTATATTGTATTTGTTCAATATCATTATATACTAAAATAATATTTTAACAATAACTATTTACTTATTTAAATTTTTAGTCTTTATTTCTACTATTCTCTCTACTAATTTTTCATTTATATGGTCATATCCCCTTGGTCTATGAGGTATAAGACAATTAGAGCAATCCTTTACTCCATCTATATACTTATTATTACCACCACAATCCTCCATCAAGTAAAGAGGACAATAACAAAACATACAGTTAAACTCATCTTCATTCTCTACTTTATGGCAAGGAAAGTATTGGCAGGCAGTATTTTTGTAAAATCTATAAGAATTTTCCATGCTTTTCACCTTCTTTTCTTATAATTTCTTCTATTTCATCTAGGCTTTTAAAACCTTCTTCTTCATCTCTTCCTATTACTATTGCCTTTACTCCTAATTCTTCACAGGCTTTAATCTTATCCAAAGTTCCACCTGTTTTACCACTGTCCTTCATTATACAATAATCTGCTTCATACTCTTTTAAATGAAGCTTATTATGTTCTAAGGAAAATGGACCTAAGATCCCTATGGTATCCTTCATTGATACTCCATACTTTATAGCCTCTTGAATACTATCTAAGGCAGGTAATATCCTATAAATAAACCTATTATTTCCCTTTACTTTTTCAAAGTCCCCTATATTTTTTGACCCAGTTGTAAAAAATACAGTCTTGTTAGTCAAACCTTCCATAAACTTATAGGCATCTTCATAGGATCTTAAATAAATAGAATCCATTAGACTATCTAACCTACTCCTAACATACCTAATATAAGTTATGTCTTTCTCCCCAGCCAAATTTCTAGCATTATCAGAAACTATCTTAGCAAAGGGATGGGTCATATCTACTATCATACTTATAGAATTTTCATCTACAAAGTTAGCCATTTCGCCATAGGTCATTCTTCCAACTTTTAATTTGTCTGTTTCTATAAACTCTTTACCACCTTCAGTGGCCACCGTAGCTATGAAATTATCTAGATCTTTAATCCGATCTACTATCTTCCTTCCCTCACTTGTTCCTGCAATTATCCAAATCATTTTATCTCATAACCTCTAGGAGTTACCATTTTTCCATCATCTTTTAAATAAGTATTACTATTTCCTATAATTAAAACCGTTAACATATCAACATCTTCATAGTTTAAAGTTCCAAGGGTTGCTGTTTTTATTATAGTTCCTGGCCTACCTGAATCTTTAACTATTCCTACAGGTGTGTCTTTTCCCCTGTGTTTTAATATAAGGTCTACTGCTTGTTCTAGGTGGTCCTTTCTTCCCTTAGACCTTGGGTTATAAATAGTTATTACAAAATCTGCCTCTGCTGCCTTTTCAACCCTCTTTAAAATAACTTCCCAAGGAGTCATAAGGTCAGACATACTAATAGATGCGTAGTCGTGCATTATTGGTGATCCAAGTTCTGATGCTGCTGAAAAAGCTGCAGTTACTCCTGGAACTATCTCCACTTCAATACCGTCAGCAAGTTCTAGTATTGGGCCTGCCATTCCATAAAGTCCTGCATCACCAGTACTTATTATGGAAGTAGTTTTACCTGCTTTTACCAGATCAATAGCTTCCTTGCATCTTTCTATTTCTCCCCTCATGCCAGTTGAAAATAGTTCTTTTCCGTCTACCATATCTCCTAAATACTCTATATATGGAGTGTATCCTACTATTGCATCACTTTCCTTTATAGCATCAACTGCCTTAAAAGTCATATTTTCTAAACCACCTGGTCCAATTCCAACAACATATAATTTTGCCATCATATCTCTCCTTCTTTTGCAATAGATAGGGTTATACCACTATGTATTGCCTTCTTTACAATTAAATTTCCACCTAATAAATAAGCTACAGGTTCAGATACAGAATATACACCTATGGTTTTTTTTACAAAATCCGACTTATCAAACATATCTTCCACCTTCTCAATGCTTTCAATTGTAAAAATCTCCAATCGCTTACCTAATAAATCTACAGCTTCCAGTAAACCAACTTCATCTTTTTTAACCTCAACTGATCCTATACTTTTTATTCCATCTTTTAAAAGGTTATTTTCTTTGAATTCTAAGTCTATGGCCTCTAGGATTTTTTCTTTTTCTGTCCCCCTCCTACAGCCTATGCCTATATTAATATTTTTAGGAACCAATTGGCAATAGGGAAGGGGAATTTGACCTAAATCGTCCTTAGAACTAACAACTATTAGCCCCTCTATATAGTCGGGAAGATTATTTAGTTTTTTAATCCTAATTATATTATTATAATTAATGGTACTAGTGTCTTCACTATAATAGCCTATCTTTTTATTATCTACCATCATAGTTGTTAACTTGGTAACATCTTTCATATTTCTCATCTTATAGTCCTTCTTCTGAGCAAAAAGGTCTATGGCTTCTATGCCTCTGTTGTCTGTTGCCGTTGTAATTATAGGTTGGGAGTTTATTTGTTCACTAATGTAATTAGTCAGCAAATTCGCCCCTCCTAAATGGCCCGATAATAATGATATAACATAATTGCCCATATCATCTATTACTATAATAGCTGGATCTGTCTTCTTATCTTTTATAAAAGGACTTATCATCCTGACTGCTATTCCAGTTGCAGAAATAAATACAAAACCATCTACTAAATTCCAATTTTCTAATAAACAGCCCTTAACTCCACCATCTAATTCCTTACTCCTGTAGTGGATAAAACTATAGTCTGATTTAGAAAGGGCTTCTAGCTTACTAGCTATTTCTGCCCCCCTATCAGTATATGAAAAACAAATTATTTTCACTGTTTTGCTTCCCTATATTCATGGGTAAATTCTGGATCATAAAGTTTTGACCTTTCATAGTCCCCTTCAATAAATTTACCTACTAATATTTGAGCTGTTTTAGTTATATTTGCTGCCTTGATTTTTCCAGCTATATCTTTTAAGCTTCCAATTATTATTTTCTCATCTTCCCAAGTAGCCTTATAAACCACTGCCACTGGAATATCATATGATTCATATCCCCTAGCCAAAGCATCTACTATCCTGTCTATGTCTTGGATTGACAAAAATATTGCCATAGAAGCCTTATGCCTTGCCAGACTTTCTAAATCTTCTTCTTCTGGCA
>CAZRYA010000060.1:0-9140 GCA_964604235.1 uncultured Tissierellaceae bacterium
AGCTACTATCTTTTTAAATTCTTCATCAGATATTATATGTTTAAAATCCTCAAGTTCCATTCCCTTAGCCTTCTTAAGTCTTGGAACTGATACAGTATGAAAACCAGCCTTGTAGTTTTCTTCCAAATAGTTGTTATGCTTTATAAGTGAAAGAACTTCAAATTTATAGTCATATAGGCCAAAAAGAACTCCACCTCCCACATCTTCTATACCAGCCTCCATAGCCCTATCAAAGGCCTCTAAATGGTATCTATAGTTCTTCTTAGGACCTCCTAAGTGGACTTGTTCATATACTTCCCTCTTATAGGTCTCTTGAAAGAGTATATAGGTTCCAATATCTTTTTCCTTCAGCCTCCTATAGTTTTCAATACTAGTAGCTGCTATATTTACATTGATTCGCCTAATCTTAACGCCATCTTCTAACTCTGTACTATAAATAGTATCTATAGATTGGAGTATATAGTCTAAGTTACAATTTATATCATCTTCTCCTGCTTCTAAGGCTATTCGCTTATGGCCCATTTGACTAAGAGCCTTAACCTCTTCCCTTATTTGATCTTGATTTAGTTTTTTTCTATTAAAGTCATTACAAGTATTATATCCACAATAACTACAGGAATTTACACAGAAATCACTTATATATAAGGGGGCAAACATTACAACCCTCTTGCCATAGATTTGGTCTTTTATCTGACCTGCTAAATCATATATACTCTTTAGGCCTTTTTCATCTTCAACCTTAAGCAAAAATCCTATTTCCTCTAAAGAAAGCCTTTCATACCTACCAGCCTTATCTAAAATATCTTCTAGGTTAAAGTCCTGCCTAGCTTTAAGTATAAGTTCTATATCTTCAAATTCTAACATCTAAATCTCCTCCTACAACTATCTCCCTTTGACATATCTGCTAGCAAATTATAACTTTCAAGTTCTTCCCTTATTTTACTTATTTCTTCTGATGACTCTAATCCTGTTGCTATCTTATTATCATATAAATTATATAAGCCTCTTTTATTTTCTGGTGATAAGTTAGGCATTATTACATTGGCTCCTGCCTTAAAGCCAAGCTCCCTTCCCAGAGGGCTTAAGGTAGAAAGGGCAGTTGTAGCTGGCAGTAGGACATCTGGTAGCATATGCCTAACTAAACTTAAAGAAATTAAAGTATCCCTTAAATTACCGGATTTTTCATTTTTATAAATAGTATTTCCATGACTTATATATGGCCCCAGGCCTACCATTTCTGGATTCAATTCTTTGATAAATAATATGTCCTTAGCCAGGTCTAAATAGGTTTGGTTTGGGACCCCTACCATAAATCCAGTTCCAACTTGATAGCCAATTTCCTTAAGTTCAAATAGAGATTCTATCCTTCTCTTATAATTAGGATCTTGGTGAATCTTATTAAAGACTTCCTCTGAAATAGCCTCATGCCTTAATAGGTACCTATCTGCCCCTGCCTCATAAAATTTTTTATATGTATTATAGTCCTTCTCTCCTAATGATAGGGTTATGGCAATATCATCAAATTCATTTTTTAAGCTTTTTATTATATCTACAAATACTTCATCTTTAAAATACCCGTCTTCTCCACCTTGTAAAACAAAGGTCCTAAAACCAAGTTTATAACCTAACTGCCCCCTTGCAATTATTTCATCCCTACTAAGCCTAAACCTTTCTAACTCCCTGTTGAATCCACTTATACCACAATAATAACACCTTCTACTACAATAGTTAGAAAACTCAATTAAACCTCTTAAATAAATACTTTTGCCATAATAAATCTCTTTCTTAGCAAAAGCTCCTTCCATTAAATTATTTAAGGATACATCATCAATTTCTTCATAAATGTACTGGATTTCTTCTAAGTCTAAAATATTTTTTTTATTTAACTTGTCTAATATTTTATCCATATATCTATCATCTCTCCTAACATCAAGATGAATTAATTATACAACATATAGACTTTTAAAACACCTATATAAAATATGGGTGTTTTAAATAAAAGCCCCTATTAGACAGTTAACTGTCTAATAGGGGCTTTTATCTTAGTATTCGTAAAAATACCTATCTATTCCATTTACAATTCCTTCTGCTAGCTTATCTTGGTAGCTAGGTGTATTTAATTTTTCTTCTTCCACTGGATTAGTTATAAATCCTAGTTCAACCAATATAGATGGCATTTTTGTCTCTCTTATTACAATTAACTTTGGCCTATTTACAGTTGACCTCTTTACTGCACCTGTTGTCTTAACTGTTTCTTCTAAGACAAATTTTGCTAGGTCTAGTTGTTGGTCTCCTTTTAAGGGGTTACTATCAATTCTAGTATAGAGAACCTCTATTCCATTGGCAGCTGGAGCTGCTGAATTAGCATGAATACTTACAAATATATCTGCAAAATTCTCATTGGCAAGCTCTGCCCTCTTTATATTTTCTATATATATATCCGTATCCTTGGTAGTTATAACAGTATATCCCTTAGCCCTAAGCTTGCTTACCAACTTTTCTGAAACTGGATTTATTACATCCTTCTCCTTAGTTCCATTGGCTGATACAGCTCCTGGATCACTTCCGCCATGGCCTGGATCTACTACTATTATCCTATCGGAATTTTTAATATTAGAATCCCTTTTTATTTCTATTTTTATATTACTATCTACTGATTTACTCAATACATTGTATTCTATACTTCTTCTAAAATTAACCTCTACTATATAATCCTTACTGTCTTTAGATATTTTTATTCTACCAACGGACCTATCTCCTAGTTCCATTTCACCTTCATTTAACTTAACATTGTCCTTAGGTATTCTAATAAGCATTTTTCTAGTATCCTTATTATAATCTACCTTATATTCTGTTGGCTTAAGTGCATTTATATTGATATACCTTACATCTCCTGCTGTTTCAAAAGATATATTTTCCCAAAAACTCTTCTTAGGTTTTATCAATAAATCATTACCGTCCTTTTTTATATCCAATTCTGGACTCGTTATGCTATTGTTAAGGTCAAAAACAACCCTAGCGATAGTATCATTTTCATTATAATTTCCATCTGGCTTAAATTGAGAAACCCTTACATTTTCTATATAGCCAAGACTTTGGTTTAAATTATAACCTGATTCACCCATTAAATATCCTTCTACTACATCTACAACTACTCTTGAAGGATTGCTTAAATTAAGTAGCTTATAATCAATTTCCTTGCTAGCCTTAATCCTAATATACTCTTCTCCATTTACAAATTCTTTTTTAACAGAGCTTATATTGTTGACCTTTGTCAAATCTGGTCCCACATTTCCAGGGTTTGTCTCTTCGCTTTCTGATGGTAGATTTCCTGTATTAGACTTTTCTTTATTCATATAGGCTGCCTTTGCCCCTTCATCATAGCCTATTTCATAACCCAAATTTGTAGCTAAAAAGCTTAAAGGAACCATAGTCACAGCATTTTCTACACCTGGAAACTTAACTAACCTTGGAGTAGATGAATTATCTAACTCTACTGGTTCACCATTTACTCTGGCTTGTCTACTATCTATAGTAAGTTCAATATTTACTCCATCGCCCTTTAATGTAACTGTGTTTGTATCTTTATCCCAACCTACTTTCAGCCCTACTTCTTCTGATATAAGCCTTATAGGAACTAATGTCCTGTCTACATATATAAAAGAAGGGGTTTCTGATTTTATTTCCTTTCCGTCAATAAGTATTGGTACTTCTAGTACTGATACCTTTTTACCTAAAATTTCTACTTGTAAACTATTTGCCCTTACTTCTGTTGAAAATCCAAATAGAAAAATCACTGAAAAAATAAAGGCTATTATCTTTTTGTGTTTCATTTCATACCCCCTATCAAACAAGAACCATTCCGTCTTTTTAAATATATCATTTAAAGAAAAATACTTCAATAAAATACGGTTTTTGTAACGATAATGTAATATGTAAATAGGGTACATTAACTAAAACTTACCACTTTATACAGGTCATCCGTAGCTGGACTAGCTATTAAATTATCATTTTCATCAAGGACAATTCCTTCCCTACCTTCTACCACCTGACCTATAATTGTAATATCTGTATCACTATCCCTTAAAGCCTTTTTCATTTCCAAATAATCATCTTCACTTGCTACCATTAACATGGATCCGCTGGAGATTAGTTTTAATGGGTCTATCTTATAATACTTACATATCCTTATAGTTAAATCATCTATTGGAATTAAACTTGTATCTACTTTTATATTTCTACCTATGGCCTTAGCCGCCTCCCATACAGCACCTAAAACCCCGCCTTCTGTTATGTCATGAAGATAGTTAGCCCCTAAGTTTCCACAGAGCTTGCCTTCCCTTAAAACCGATATTTGTCTTTCAAACTCATTTTTTCTGGATAAGTCTTCAGGACTTAAGAAGCCCTTAAGCTCTTCTAACTTTTCGCCTAAAATTATAGCCGTTCCTTCTATGCCCATCTTCTTACTTACAATTATCTTATGACCAACTTCTATCTTGGCCTTATCAGGCATGTTTTGCTTTTTTAATCTTCCTACTACAGTAGATGTAATTACTGGCCTGTTTACACTGTCTGTAACTTCTGTGTGGCCTCCTATTATTTCTACATTTAAATCCCTAGCAGCATTTCCTGCATCTAACATTATTTCTTCTAAGTCAGCCAATGTAGCATCTACTGGCAATAAAATAGTTAGTAGAACACCTACTGGGTCTCCTCCACTTGAAGCTACATCATTTATTGATATATTAACAGCCAATTTACCTAATCCTTTACTAGTTCCCGTTATAGGGTCTGTACTAAGTACACACAAGTCTCCTCCTAAATCCAGTATACTATTATCCTCACCTATTCCTGAACCCACTAGCACTTCTTTTCTCTTACAGTCTATGTTTGATATTACTATAGTTTCTAAAATTTCATTAGGTATCTTTCCTATTTTCAAAGCAATTCCTCCCTAAACTTAATACTTACATTTTATCATAATAGGTACAGTTTTTAAATGTATTTAAATTTAGTTTAAGTGTATGGGTCTGTTTCCACAAAAAAAAGAAAGAAAGATTTTATCTTTCTTTCAACTTTTCTCCCACTATTTGGTTTACTATTTGTGGATTAGCCTTGCCTCTGGACATCTTCATAACTTGCCCAACTAAAAATCCTAGGGCCCTGTCTTTACCATTCTTAAAGTCTTCTATTGATTGTGGATTATCGTCTAAGATACCATCAACCATATCTTCTAATTCCTTAGTATCACTTATTTGAATTAGACCCTCTTCTTCAACTATTTTCTTTGGTGATTTTCCACTTTCAAAAACATCTCTCAATACTTTTTTACCTATATTATTGCTGATTTTACCTTCTTTTATCATATTTAATAGGTCTATTAAATAATCTGATGTTAGGCTAGTTTCATCTATATCTTTTTCTTCTTCCTTTAACCTTCTTAAAACATCTCCCATAATCCAGTTACTTACTAGGTTGGAATCTTTTACATCCCTATTTACTAGTTCATAAAAATCTGCTAAATCTCTAGAGCTCGTTAATATTTCTGCATCATAATCACTTAGCCTATATTCTTCCATAAATCTAGCTTTTTTCACATGGGGTAGTTCAGGTAGATTTTTCTTAATGTCTTCTATGAAACTTTCATCTAAAACTAACTCTGCAAAATCTCCATCAGCTGCATACCTATAGTCCGATTGCTCACCCTTTTCCCTCATAGAAATAGTCTGTCCCTTTGCCTCATCCCACCTTCTAGTGTCAGCTATAGTATTACTTCCCGACTCTAGTGCCTGTCTATGTCTTACTTCTTCATATTCAATTGCTTTTACTACAGCCCTGAAAGAGTTTAGATTTTTTATTTCCGATATCTTACTCCTCTTACCTGTAGCTTCATCTATAATGTTAATATTGACATCGCATCTCATAGACCCTTGTTCCATCTTGCAATCCGAAACTTCTATATACTTAAGTCTAGCTTTTAGGTTCTCTAAAAATTCTTTTGCCTCTTCTCCACTGGTCATATCAGGCTTAGTAACTATTTCAATCAAGGGTACTCCTGCCCTATTATAGTCTATAAGAGTATCACCTTTTTCTGTATGGACTAATTTGCCCGTATCTTCCTCTATATGAATTCTCTCTAGATTTATTTTTTTATAATCATCCCCTACATGAATATCTACAAAACCCCCTTGGCATATAGGTATATTATCTTGGGATATTTGATAGCCCTTAGTTAAGTCTGCATAAAAATAATTTTTCCTATCCATTCTAGAATGTGTATTTATATGGGATTCAAAAGAAAGCCCTGCCCTAATAGCAAACTCTACTGCCCTTTTGTTTAAACTAGGCATACCACCTGGCAGACCAATGCAAACTGGACAACAATGTGTATTGGCTTCACCTCCGAAACTATTTTTACATCCACAGTACATTTTAGTAGCTGTCATTAATTCTGTATGGATCTCAAGTCCAATCAAGGTCTTATAGGCCATTGTTTATACCTCCTTCAAAAGCTATTGCTCCTTTTATTACCCTATGGTCATCATACATTTTACCTAAAATTTGAATTCCTACTGGAAGACCATCTATAAATCCTGAGGGAATACTTATGGCTGGCAAACCTAGTAGGTTAGAAATAGAAGTAAATAAGTCTGATGCATACATTGAAATATGGTCTTCCTTCTTCTCTCCTAATTTAAAGGGTAAAGTAGGACTTGTTGGAAGCAATAAGAAATCATACTCTTCAAATACCTTGTCCATCTCTTCTTTTAATAGCCTTCTAACTTTTAGTGGCTTAATATAATATTTTTCTCTTTGGTCCCTACTTAATAAATAAGTACCAGTCATAATTCTTCTCTTTACTTCTTCTCCTAAAAAGTCAGTCCTAGTTTTTATATATAATTGGTCTAGACTATTATAGTCTTCAGAACGCTTTCCATAGACAATACCGTCATACCTAGACATACTTGAACTAAATTCTGCTGTCATTAAAGAATGATACAGGCTAGAACTGTATTTAAAGTAATCTAAATCTATAATGTCAACCTGTCCACCTAAAAGTTTAAATAGCTCAATGGCCTCCATAAAATTTTCCTTTACATCTTGGTTAAACTCCATATCTATAATATCTCTTGGTACCCCAATCTTAAAAGAATTCAAATCTTTTATATCTTCATTCACTAACTTTAAAACCTCTTTAGACAAGTCACCAGACCCCTTGTATGAAGTAGAATCCATAGGGTCATAATCCATTAAAACTCCTAAGCCTAAGGCTAAGTCCCTAACATCTTTTCCAAACACACCTATTTGATCTAGGGAACTTGCCATCGTTGCAAGACCATTTCTCGATATAGTTCCATAAGTAGGCTTCATTCCAACTACATTACAATAAGATGCTGGTTGCCTAACAGACCCACCTGTATCTGACCCTAGTCCAAGTCCAATTTCGCCTTCATATAAGGCTGCTGCTGAACCACCTGATGACCCTCCGGGTACCCTACTTAAGTCTATAGGATTTTTAGTTGGCCCAAAGTAAGAAGTCTCTGTAGATGAACCTACTGCAAACTCATCCATATTAGTCTTACCTATGACTATCCCATCTTCTGCTTCTATTATTTCAATTACCCTAGCGTCATAGGGTGAAATAAAGTCTTCCAATATGGCAGATCCACAAGTCGTTTTAAAGTTCTTAGTCATAATATTATCTTTAATTCCTATGGGAATACCTGCTAAAGCTCCAAGTTCTTCTCCTCTTGCAACTTTTTCGTCAAGCTCTTTGGCCTTTTCCATAGCAAGATCTCTATCTAGACTTATAAAGGTATTTAAGTCCCTACCGCTACAATCAATCCTATCTAGATGGGCCTTCATTACATCTACTGCACTTATTTCCTTATTCTTTATTTTATCGGCTATTTCCCTAGCTTTTAATTCTATATAATTCATTTTGCACCTCCTAGTCCATTATGTTCATAAGTTTAAAAAAACCATATTCTTTTTCCACAGTATTAATCAAGACATCTTCTCGACTTAAGCTAAGTCCTTCTAAATCCTCTCTTAATACCTGTGGATAATCAAAAACCCTATAAAGTGGCTCTACATTTTCTGTATCAACTTCTTCTAGATTACTAATATAATCTAGGGTCTTTTGAAATTTTATCAATGTATCTTCCATTTCACTGTCTGTAAACTTCAGCTTGGCTAATTCGCCTATTTTTTCAATTTTATTTTTCATAATACTCCTCCTATCTAGCTAATATTAATTTTAACTTTTCTTCATCTATAATTTCAATACCTAATTCTACAGCCTTAGTGTATTTAGAACCTGGATCTTCTCCTACTATTACGAAATCCGTCTTCTTACTTACCGAACCAGTTATTTTTCCTCCCAGCCTTTCAACTTCTGACTTTATTTCACTCCTGCTAATACCCTCTATAGTTCCAGTAATAACCAGAGTTTTTCCAGTAAAAATACTATCCTCCACTTCTACTTCTTCATAATGAGGACTTACACCTTCTGATAGGAGTTTATCCAAACTTTCTAAAATCCTTTTATCATGAAAAAATTCTACCAAGTCACTTGCTATAATAGGTCCAATTTCTCCAACAGTTAATAATTCATCATACTTGGCATCCTTTATCTTGTCCAAAGACTTATAGTAATCTGCCAAATCATTAGCCGTCTTTATACCTACATTGTCAATACCCAGTGCATAGATAAAAGAAGCCAAACTAACATTTTTACTGGCCTCTATGGCCTTTAATAAGTTTTCTGTTTTTTTCTCTTTAAAGCCCTCTAAGCCTATTAAATCTTCATACTTTATTTCATAAATTTCTGGTAGGTCTTTTAATTCTAATTCCTCTAGTAATTTTTCTGCCGTCTTCTCACTAAAGCCATCTATATTCATAGCATCTCTTGAGGCAAAATGAACCAGCCTAGATACTAGTTGGGGCTTACAAGATAGTGAGTTAGGACAAAATATATGGACCCCTCTTTGAACCAGCTCACTATTACAAGCAGGGCAAAACTCTGGCCTTAAGATTTCCTCTGTAGGCTGGTCGGAATCAATTGTCCCTAGTATTTCAGGAATAACATCATTGGACCTTCTAATTAAAACTTTAGAATTTATCCTAACCCCTTTTCT
>CAZRYA010000061.1:0-9045 GCA_964604235.1 uncultured Tissierellaceae bacterium
TATCTCCTGTATCTAAACCTAGGGCCATTTCCATTATGGTTATTCCTGTAGACTTATTCCCATCAACTATAGACCAATTAATTGGAGCTGCCCCCCTATACTTAGGAAGTAATGATGCATGTATGTTGATGCATTTATACTTTGGCAGGTCTAAAAGTTCTTTTTTTAAAATTTGTCCATAGGCTGCCACTACAATAAAGTCCGGTTCTAATTCTTTTATCTTTGCCAAACTCTCAGGAGTGTTAATGTTATCTGGCTGGAAAACCTCTAAGCCTAAATCTAGAGCCTTTTCTTTTACTTCAGTAAATTGAACTTTTTTCCCCCTACCCTTAGGCTTATCTTTTTGGGTAACTACCATTGAAACATTGTAATGCTCATTTAAACTTTCAAGAGCTGGAACCGAGAAACTTGGAGTTCCCATATATACTATCTTTAATTTTTCCATCTATATCTTCTCCAATTCTAATCTTACTAGTCTTCATCTTCCTCATCATAAACAAATTCTTCTATAATTTTATCAATATATAAGATTCCATCTAAGTGGTCTATCTCATGACAAATAGCCCTTGCAAAATATCCTTCTGCCACTAGGTGGACTTCTTGACCATTTTCATCTATATAATCAACTTCCACAGTAGTCGGCCTATCAACAGTACCAGACCTATTTGGAACTGACAAACAACCTTCTGGCCCTATTTCACTTCCATCTGATTTTCTTATTACAGGATTTATCATCTTAAATAAACCTTCTCCCACATCTACTAAAACTATCCTCTTTAAAATACCTATTTGAGGAGCTGCAAGCCCTACTCCTTCAGCATGATACATGGTTTCTTCCATGTCCTCTAATAAAAGCTTTATCTTATCACTTACCTCTTCTACTTCTCTAGACCTTTTCCTTAAAATAGGGTCTCCATCTATTCTTATTTGTCTTAATGCCATATCAATTACCTCCTATATAATAGATAGTGGATTTCTATCTATACTTATCTTTATATCTTTTAAATCTAACTTAAATTCGTTATATATACATACCCTTTCCACTATATCTTTTAACAGATAAAAGTTTTCTTTTTCAAACTTAATGACTATTTGCCACCTATAATTATTTTTTATTCTTTCAAAAGCTGCTGGGTATGGTCCTATTAAAAAATTACCTATATTTTCATTAGAAAACTTCTGCCTATACTCTTCCATTATTATATTATACAATTTTATGCTGACTTCTTCTACCTTTTTTAAATTTTCCCCATAAATAAGTACACTGAAAATTTCTACAAAAGGTGGATATAAGAAACTTTCTCTTATTTTTATCTCTTCCTAAATGAAATGAATATGATAATTTCTTCATAATTTTCCTTACTTGCATGGTAGATGCTGTAGGCTTCTGGATTATAGGTTTGAATTACAACCTTCCCCCCATAGCTTCCTCTCCCAGCCCTTCCAGCAACCTGAGTTATTAGTTGAAAGGTTTTTTCACTTGCCCTAAAGTCCGGTAGATTTAAACTAGTATCTGCAGCTACTACTCCAACTAGGGTTACATTTTCAAAATCTAAGCCTTTGGCTATCATCTGGGTACCTATTAATATATCCACCTTTCCCTGCTTTACTCTTTCCAAGCTAGCCTCATGGCTATTTTTTTCCCTAGTCGTATCTCCATCCATTCTTAAAACCCTAGCCATGGGAAATTCATCTTTAACCATTTTTTCAACCTGTTCTGTCCCAATTCCAAAGTATTTAATATAGGGACTTTTACATTCTGGACATATAGTAGGATTTACCTCAGTCCTTCCACAGTAGTTACATTTAAGCCTGTTAATATTTTTATAATAGGTCATTGCCACATCACATTCCCTACACTTAACTACATAGCCACATGACCTGCAGGATACAAAAGTTGAAAACCCCTTCCTATTTAAAAATAGGATACTTATCTTTTTCTCTCTCAAATTTTCCTCTATAGCAAGCTTTAAACTCTTGCTAAAAATAGACCTGTTTCCAAAATTGATTTCCTCTCGCATGTCTACCACCTCTATAGTAGGTGGCCTATTATTTACCCTATTTTTTAACTCTAGTAAATGTATATCAGAATTTATTGACTCATAATAAGTTTCCATAGAAGGAGTAGCAGATCCTAATATCATATTACCACCCTCTAAGGCCAACCTTTTTTTTGCAACTTCATAGGTTATGTACTTAGGGCTTTGTCCAGATTTATAAGTTGTCTCATGTTCTTCATCTATTATAATAAGTCCTAGATTTTTAAATGGAGCAAAAATTGCAGACCTGGCCCCCACTACTATTTTAACATCCCCTCGTTTTATCTTCCTCCACTGGTCAAATCTTTCTCCCTGTGATAGACGACTATGGATAATAGCAACATTGTTCCTAAAACGGCCTACAAACCTGTCTACAGTTTGAGGGGTTAAAGCTATTTCTGGAACTAGAATAATGACACCTCTGTTGTTTTCTATGGTTTCTTCTACCATTTGTAAATAGACCTCAGTTTTCCCACTTCCAGTTACACCTTTAAGTAAAAATACATTTCCATCTCCATTGGTAGAAATCATAGACTTCATATAGTCCATAGCATGAGCCTGCTCGCTATTTAAATCATGTCTAGCATAGTCTTTTATTTCTTTTTTTATAGGGTTTCTCTCTTCTTCTCTCATGACTATTTCCAGAAGCCCCTTTTCTTCTAAAGACTTTATAGATGACCTATTTCTCCCTGTTTCTTTTAATATATCTTCTTGTGACATATCTTTTTTCTCATATAGTAATTTATAGATATCCATTTGTGCTTTGGCATTTTTACCAATTTTACCAAGTCCTTCTTCATAACTAATAGAGCCTATTAACTTTATATAGGCCTTCTTTTGCTTTTTGACTCTAGTTTTTATATTAACACTAGTCAACAAATATTCATTGTCAAATAAGCTCTTAAGTTGATTAACTAAACCCTCAGATTGGACATAAGCCCTTAGGTCTTCCATCTCCACTTCTTCATCAACATAGTTTATTATCTCAATTTCCCTATGATCTAAGCTGTCTAAATCCCTATCCTGGTTTATATATACGCTGGATATTAGTTCCTTGTAATCCCCTGGAGGAAGGACCAGTTGAAAGCTATCTATATAATTAGACAAATAATAATCCTTCATCCATAAAGCCAAATCTATCATTGGCTCAGATATTATTGGAAATTGGTCGATGACACCATAGATTTTTTTAAGCCTATAATTGGTATCCAGCCTATCTTTAACTCCAACAACTATCCCCATTATTTTCTTATTAGACCTTCCAAATGGAACAATAACCCTTATCCCAGGCTTTACAATGTCTTTAAATTCATGTCCAATTTCATAGGAAAAACTATCTTTAAAATTAGCTGAGTTATTATTTACAATAACTTCTGCAAAACTCATAAAATCATTCCCTTATACTAAATTAAAAGCTAGACTTTTAATCTAGCTTTTATTATCTAAAAAATATACTGCCTTATTTAAAATAGTCTTTGCAACTTGCCTTTTATTCATCAATGGATATTCTTCCATATTTCCATCTTTACATATTATTGTAATTATATTAGTATCTACCCCAAAACCTGCACCTTGTTTAGTCAGATCATTGGCTACTATAAAGTCAAAGTTTTTCTTCTTTAACTTCTTAAGTGCATAGTCATAAACATTATCAGTTTCAGCTGCAAAACCTATTATCATTTGATTGTCCCTCTTTATTTTACCAAAATATTCCGCTATATCTGGTGTCCTTTTATACTCCACATGTAGGTTTCCATCATCCTTCTTCTTTATTTTACTAGAACTTACCTCAGTCGGACTATAGTCAAGTGGTGCTGCTGACTTAATTAAGATATCAGTAGTTTCAAATACCTGCCTAACTCCTTCAAGCATATCTTCAGTTGTTTTAACTGGTATAAAGTTAACTCCTTTAGGCACTTCTAATGAAGTAGGTCCAGAAATCAAATTTACACTTGCTCCCCTATAGACAGCCTCTTCTGCCAAATTGTAACCCATCTTTCCACTTGAATGATTGGTCATATACCTAACTGGATCTAGAGGTGCTATAGTGGGACCTGCTGTAATAGTTATAGTTTTTCCTAGTAAATCTTTTTCTACAAAACTATTTACTAGATATTCAACTATATCTGCTGGCTCTGCCATCTTACCTTCTCCAACATCTCCACAAGCTAACAAGCCACTGGCAGGAGTAATAAATTCATAACCTAGCTTTTTAAGTTTTTCCATATTTTCTTGATAAAAAGGATTCCTATACATTTCCGTATTCATAGCTGGCGCAAAGACAACCCTAGACCTACCTGCCATAATAACTGTAGTAAGCAAGTTATCGCAAATTCCATTTGCCACCTTTCCTATAGTATTAGCTGTTGCAGGTGCCACTAGTATTACATCTGCTTTTTTTGCTAAAGATATATGCTCTACGTCAAAGTCTTTAACCTCTTCAAACATTTTCATATGGACCTTATTTCCAGACATAGTTTGAAAAGTCAAAGGCGTTACAAATTCTGCAGCAGCTTCTGTCATAATTACTTCAACATTAGCATTTAATTTTTTTAATCTACTTACTAAATCTGCTGACTTATAAACAGCTATTCCTCCTGTTACACCTAAAACTATGGTTTTACCCTTTAACATATTATTCCTCCTACTTAATACTATTTATATTTGGCCTAGTATAACTTATCTTATCTTCCATTATCTCTTCTAAGGCTATAGAAACTGCCTTCTTGGAATCAGTTTCCACCAACGGTTCTGCACCATCTACTATCTTTCTAGCTCTTTTTGCAGTTACCATTACTAGGGTATACCTGCTATCTCCTCTTTCTGCTAATTCTCTAAACGATGGGTTTAACATAATATCATTCCTCTCCTAATATCTTATTTTTAATATCCGTAAATCTCTTTACTTTTTGCTTTTCTGCTCTTACAATACACTTAACCTCTTCAATAGCCCTATCCAGATCATCATTTATGACATAATAATCATACTCATTTACAAAGTCAAGTTCTGTAAAAGCATTTTTCATACGCCTATTAATATCCTCTTCTGTTTCGGTCCCCCTAGTTACTATTCTATTCTTTAATTCTTCCATACTAGGAGGAAGTAAAAATATAAAGACCGCCTCAGGATAATTTTCTTTAACCTGCATAGCACCTTGAACGTCTATTTCTAAAAGTACAATATGCCCCTTATCTATTTCATCCATTACATATTTTTTGGGAGTTCCATAATAATTCCCATGAACATTAGCATATTCTAAAAATTCACCTTGGCTAACTTGACTTTCAAATTCTTCAACTGTTGCAAAATTATAATTTACTCCATGAAGCTCTCCTGGTCTTGGTTTTCTAGTTGTAGATGATACCGAAAATAATATTTCATCACTTTGCTTTAATAATTCTTTACACACAGTTCCTTTTCCAGTCCCAGCTGGACCTGATACAATAAGTAAAAATCCCTTACTAGACAATTTTAACACCTCTATTTTTCATTAAATCTACTCCCTATAGTTTCGGGTTGTATAGCCGTTAATATAATATGATTGCTATCAGTAATTATTACAGCCCTAGTCTTTCTACCGTAGGTAGCATCAACTAAAATACCCTTATCCCTTGATTCTTGGATCAATCTCTTTATAGGAGCTGACTCTGGACTTACTATGGCCACTACCCTATCTGCCATTACAATGTTTCCAAATCCTATATTTATTAACTTACTCAAATTTATTCCTCCGTTACTCAATATTTTGAATTTGCTCTCGGATTTTTTCAATCTCCGCCTTAATTAAAACTACACTGGTGGCTATGGTAATATCACTAGATTTTGAGCCTATTGTATTTATTTCCCTATTCATTTCTTGAACTAGAAAATCTAACTTTCTTCCCACCAAGTCCTCATTTTCTAAAATACTCTTAAATTGATTATTATGAGACTTTAATCTAGTAATCTCTTCATCTACATTAGACTTATCAGCATAGAAGACCAGTTCTGAATAAATCTTTTCTTCATAGACTTCCTCACTTATGTCTAGAAGTTCCCCTATCCTATTTTCTAGCTTCAGCCTATACTCATCAAGGACAATATCCGTCCTAGCCTCAACTTTAGCTAACTCTTCCTCTATAAGTGAAATCTTATTTAGCATATCTTCTTTTAGAGTTTGACCTTCTCTCGATCTCATAGAATCTATATCTATAATTGCCCTATCTAAGGCTTTTTCTAAAGTATCCCATACTAAGTCTTCATCTAATTCTCTCTTATCAAACTTTATAATTTCACTTAAGGCTAAAATATTATTTAACTTGATATCATCATTTAAATTCAAGGCGTCCTTTAATTTTTCAAGGGAATTCTTGTATTCTTTTGCAAGGTCTAAGTCCATATTTATCTCAATAGAGGATTCATTAACATAGTCTAGTGAAATGTAAACATCTACTTTTCCCCGACTTATATTTTCTTTAACTTTTTTCTTTATCCTATCTTCCAAATAAGACATATGCCTAGGAAGTTTGACATTTATATCATTGTACCTATGGTTTACAGATTTTATCTCTAGCTTAAAACTGTAATTGTCACCTATATACTCTCCTCTTCCAAATCCTGTCATACTCTTTGCCAAGTAAATCACCTCTTTCCTATATTATATAGATATATTATTATTTTCATATGGTTTGTTACATTTTTTTAATATTTACCAGCATTATGTCTCCTATTTAATTATAATTAAAATAATGGTATACTTTACTAGAATGGAGGAATGAAAATGGCATTTGATGGAATTGTAACCTATGGCATAGTTGAAGAGTTAAAGTCCCTTTTAATTGGTAGTAGACTTGATAAAATTTTTCAACCCGAAAAAGATGAAATAATATTAAATATGAGAAATAGTGGCAAAAACTATAAGCTTTTAATATCTGCCAGTAGTAATAATCCTAGAATTTATTTAACTGAAAAAAACAAATTAAACCCTGCTGAACCTCCTATGTTTTGTATGATACTTAGAAAGCACTTATCCAGTGGAATAATCTTAAATATAGAACAAAGTGGTTTAGATAGGATTGTTTTTATAGACATATCTTCTCGTGATGAGTTGGGAGTTATTGTAGAAAAAAGACTGGCTATTGAAATTATGGGAAGGCACAGTAATATAATCCTAATAAATAAGGAAAAAAATCAAATAATAGATTCGATAAAAAGAGTCTATGAAGATATGTCTAGAGTTAGACAGGTGTTTCCAGGTGCTAGTTATTTCTTACCACCTGAACAAGATAAGATAAGTCCCTTTGATATAAATAAAGATGCTTTTTTGCATCTTGCCAAGACTAGTGACCTTAATCTGGCTAAATTTTTATATACCAATATATTGGGATTTAGCCCTGGTATAGGAAGAGAAATAGCCTTTATGGCCAATTTAGATCATAAGTCAAAGATGGAAAACCTATCACAGGATGAACTTTTAAGCTTGTATCAACAGTTAGAGATAGTAATTACAAATTTACAAGAGAAAAATTTTAGCCCTAATATTCTATCAAGTAGAGATAAGATATTGGACTTTCATATTATTGAACTCAACCAAGTAGAAAATGGCAATTTAATTAGCTATCCTAGTATTTCCAATATGCTAGACTACTATTTTGCAGAAAAAGATACGCTTGATAGGGTGGCCCAAAAATCTCAAAGTACTAGAAAAGTAGTACAGAATAACTTGGATAAAAACATTAATAAATTGAGAAAAATTGAGAAAGAGCTAGAAGAAAGTCATAATAGGGAAATCTATAAGGTTTATGGAGATTTAATCTCAGCCAACCTATATAGAATTCCTAAGGGTTCTAAGGAAATTGACCTAGAGAACTTTTATACTGAAAACTTAGAAGTCTTAAAAATCCCTTTAGATATTAAACTTTCTCCTGCACAAAATAGTCAAAAGTACTATAAAAAATACTCTAAGCTTAAAAATGCCAGTATCTTGTTGGAAGAACAGATTAGGGACACGAAAGATGAAATCACCTACTTGGAAAATGTTCTCACCAGTCTAGACCAAAGTACACAAGTAAGTGATATAGATGAAATAAAGGAAGAATTAATACTAGAAGGTTATATTAAGTCTAAGATAAATAAAAAGAAAAAACAAAATTTATCCAAACCCTATGAGTTTTTATCAAGTGATGGACTTACTATATTAGTTGGTAAAAACAACCGACAAAATGACCAACTTACACTAAAGACTGCGAGAAAAGATGACATATGGCTCCATGTTCAAAACATGCCTGGATCCCATGTTATCATTCAAAGAGATGGCCATGAAGTTAGCGAGAAAACCTTAGAAGAAGCAGCTATCCTAGCAGGTTATTTTAGTAAGGGCAGGGATGCTAAGGCCCTAGCTATAGATTACACAGAAAGAAAATTTGTAAAAAAAGCTAAAGGGGCAAAGGCTGGCATGGTTTTTTATAATGATTTTAAAACTATTATAATTAATCCTAGTGAAGAAGAATTCAATAAGATAAATGAGAAAAAAAGTTAAAGAAAGATATCTTTCTTTAACTTTTTTACTTCTATTCTTCTATTATAATAACTTGGTCCACTCCATCTATTTCACTTAATCTAACTTTAACATTTTCAGACTTTGATGTAGGTAAATTTTTGCCTATATAGTCACCTCTTATGGGAAGCTCCCTATGGCCTCTATCTACTAAGGCTGCCAATTGAACCCTAGATGGTCTGCCCTTATCTAGTAATGCATCTAAGCCTGCCCTAACCGTTCTCCCTGTATAGATAACATCATCTACTAGGATAACAGTCTTTCCATTTATATTTCCTTTAAAGTTTCCATTTAATATAGTTTCTGCAAGTGGTTTTAAATCTTTTTCTAATGCAATAGTTGCCCTTGTTCTCTTCTTTGGTTTAAAAGGTCTATATATATCTTCAACTTCAGTTAGTGTTTCTGCTTTTTCAAGAAACATTTTTATTTCTTCAGTAAGATTACCTTGCTCTTCTATTATCTTAATTACC
>CAZRYA010000062.1:0-8542 GCA_964604235.1 uncultured Tissierellaceae bacterium
CCAGCACTTATTCATGGTGGACCTTTTGCCAATATTGCCCATGGATGTAACTCAATTGTGGCAACTCAAATGGCTTTAAAACTAGCTGATTATACCGTAACAGAGGCTGGATTTGGGGCAGATTTAGGTGCTGAAAAATTCTTTAATATTAAGTCTAGATTTGGAGGATTAAAGCCAGATGCAGCGGTTATAGTTGCAACAGTTCGTGCTCTTAAATACAATGGCGGTGTTAAGAGAGATGACCTTGGTGTGGAAAATTTAGATGCTTTAGGAAAGGGATTTGCAAACTTAGAGAAGCATATTGAGAATATGAAGAAATTTGGAGTTCCAGCTATTGTAGCTTTAAATAATTTCCCAACAGATACTGATAGAGAAGTTGAGTATGTTATTAATAGGTGTAGGGAATTAGGAGCAGAGGCTGTGGTATCTGAAGTTTGGGCTAAAGGTGGAGATGGAGGAGTTGAATTAGCAGAAGCTGTAGTAAGGGTAACTGATACAGTTGAGAGTAAATTCCAAGTTCTTTATGATGAAAATATGCCTATAAAAGATAAGATAGCAAAGATAGCAAAAGAAATCTATGGAGCAGATGGAGTTGATTTCACAAAGTCTTGCGAGAAACAAATAAAAAATATTGAAGAATTAAAACTGGATGATATGCCTATCTGTATGGCTAAAACACAATATTCATTATCTGATGACCCTACTTTACTAGGAAGACCTGAAGGGTTTAGAATTACAGTAAGAGATATAAAGGTATCAAAGGGAGCAGGATTTTTAGTAGCCTTAACTGGAGAAATTATGACAATGCCAGGATTACCTAAAGTACCAGCAGCAAACAAAATAGATATATTACCTGATGGAGAAATAGTAGGTTTATTCTAATTTTTACAGTTTTTAAGGAGGGCAAAGATGGATATTAATTCTAAGATTAGATCAGAGCAAGTAGACGGATTTTTTGAGGCAATTTTATTGTTAGATGATATGGAAGAATGTTATAAATTTTTTGAGGACATCTGTACAATAAAGGAGATACAGGCAATTGCTCAAAGGTTAGAAGTGGCCAAACTTTTAGAAGCTAATAAGACTTATAATCAGATAGAAGAAAGTACTGGAGCTAGTACTGCAACTATAAGTAGAATAAATAGGGCTTTAAATTATGGTGAGGGCGGATATGAGCTTATACTAAATAAGTTAAAGTCAGTGAAATAGGAATTAGTTTAACTAATTCCTATTTTTTTATTTCTAGGTATTCAGTACGAAAAAAATAATAATTACCATATAAAGTGTTTGTCTATGCTATAATTTGGATATAAGTAAACTGTCCATTAGGAGTGAGAATATGAGTAAATTAATTAAAGTTTCAGACTTGGAAGTGGGAATGACAATAGATGAGGAATTAGTTGATGAAAATACAGGTGCTACAATAATTGGGAAGGGTGTTTTGTTGACTTATGACTTGATTCTTAGGCTTGAAAACCACAACATTCAAGAAGTAAAAGTTAAGAGGGAAATGAATACTCAATATAATGAAGAATTAAATGAAAGATATGAAAATATACGAACTAAAATGGTAGATGTATATGACTCTTCTATTGAGGGTAATGAAATACCTTATGATGAATTTGAAGAAGAAGCAGAGAGTTTAATGTGGGAAGTAATAAAAGAAACAGATATAATGAAGCAAATAAGATTATTAAAGGAAAGGGATGATAATCTTTTTAACCATGGTCTAAATGTGGGGATACTATCTGCAAGTTTGGGAAAATGGTTGGGTTTTAGTGATGATAGAATTAAGGATTTAATAATTGCTGGAATTTTACATGATTTAGGAAAGATAGAAATGCCGAAAGAACTAATAGACAAGGAAGAATTAACCCTGGAAGAAGAGGAAATACTTAGAAGACATAGTTTTGCAGGTTCAAGAATCCTATCTTCAATAAAGGGAATAAATGAAGATATATTAATGGGAGTATTACAGCATCACGAAAATTTTGATGGTAGTGGATATCCTAATATGGTAGAAGGAGAGAGAATCCATGACTATGCTAAAATTATAAATATATGCAATAGGTATGTAAATTTAACTTTGGAAAGAGATAACAAGGTTAATCCAATTGAAGCGTGGAAGATTTTATTTGAAAAGAGTTTTTCGGAACTAGATCCACAAATGACTCAAATATTTTTGAATAAAATATCCAATGGTTATGTAGGAAACCAGGTACTTTTAACAAGTGGAGAAATTGGAGAAATTGTATATGTGTATCCTCAGGATAAGACAAAAGCAATAATAAAAGTAAAAGACAAATATGTAGACCTAATGGCTGATGGGGATATTAATATAAAAGATATATTAATTTAAGGGGAGGAAGCTATGCTTAAGTTTATTAGGAATACTAAAACTAAGAGTATGTCAACAGGAGTAACAGAAGAATCAAATCAGATTATAGATTTATTAAAGGAATTTAATGAAGGAAATGAGAAGAAGATTGAAGAGAGTCACGGATATTCCAAAGAATTTGTAGATACTTGGAATGACTTCATTGACAAGTTGTATCTTAGACTATATGAACCAACTAGTATGGTCAACGAATTATTAAATTGTGTAGCAACAATGGAACATGTTAGAGATATGATAAATAGTGTAACCGTTCAACAGGAAGCTTTAGATAATATGGTGGCAAGTAGTGAGGAAATGACTGCATCAGTTGAAGATGTAGCCAGCATAGCACAAGATGTGGCAAGCGATACAAATGATATACATGAAAATTCCATAGTGGGAATAAAAAATATGGAAGATTCAATAGGATATGTTAGAAGGTCCTATGATGCACTGAGCCAGGTTCATGAAAATGTAGAAGAGGTAAAGCAAAAGGCAGTAGATATAAATGAGATAATAGTTTTGGTAAAGTCCATAGCAGACCAAACTAACTTATTGTCATTAAATGCTGCAATTGAAGCGGCCCGTGCTGGGGAACATGGCAGGGGTTTTGCTGTCGTAGCGGAAGAAGTTAGTAAGTTGGCAGAACATACTAAAAAGGCTGTTACTCAAGTTCAGACTAAGATAAATGAACTAGGACAGGCTATAGACTTATCTGTAAGTCAAATAGATGTGGCCTTTAACACCTTAGACAAGGGAAAGAATTTGGTTGAAGATGCCTTGATGGAAATAGTTCAAATTGGAGAGTCTGTAAATAGTGTAAATGATACTATAGGTAATGTGGCCTCTAATACTGAAGAACAATCAGCTGTTACTCAAAGTTTTACAGGAGAGATAGTTGGAATTTCAGAAGAGGCAAATTTTTTATATAATAGTTGTAATGAAACGGGAGTAGGTATATATTATATTAGTAAAAAGTTATACGAAATTAGGTCGACTTTACAGGCTAAAACTGAAATAAATGAAGAAGATGCACTGGAACTATATAAAACTGACCATCTTTTATGGAAATGGAGAGTTTATAATATGATTTTAGGGTATGAAATGATAGATAGGGATATTGTAATAGATCATAAAAATTGTGACTTGGGAAGATGGTACTATGGAAGTCATGGAGACCTGATAGGAGATTCTGAGGCTTTTAAGAGTCTGGAAGACTATCATTGCCAGTTACATGGAGTAGCTGCTAAGGCAGTTGAGGCCTATCAAAATCAGGAAATTAATAAAGCTGAAGAGTTTTTATTAGATATGGACAATATTTCTAAAAAAGTCATTTATGATTTAGATGAAATAAAAAATATTATAGCTTTAAATAACAGATAGAGGGTGATATTATGATGTGGAAAGATAAGTATAAAATAGGGGTAGATTTAATAGATAACCAGCATAAGGAACTTTTTGCTAGACTATCTAATTTTATAGATGTTGTTCAAAATGAAGTGCCTTGGGAGGAGAAAAATAATAGGGCTAAGGAAACCCTATTATTCATGAATGAATATGTAGACATTCACTTTGCTGATGAAGAAAGATATCAGGAAGCCATAGGTTATCGAGAGCTAGATGAACATAGGCAAGTCCATGAAAATTTCAAGGCAGGAGTTAGAGATTATGTGGAAAATTTTGATAAGGAAGGCTTTACTGAAGAGAAGATTCAAGAATTTGCTGGAAGGCTAATGGCTTGGTTAATAATGCATGTAGGTTATGAAGATCAAAAAATTGGGAAATTTGTTGAGGAAATGGAGGAGGAGATATAATGGAAAAAAATTACATAAACTCCTTTTGTGAGGCTACTAAACAAGTCTTTGCCTTGATGTTAGACTTAGATTTAAACATTAAAGAATTTGAAATTTTTGAAGGAATGATAGAAAGTAAGGAAACTAATATTCACCTAGGTGTGGTGGGAGATTTAAGTGGTAGTATTTTATTTGGTCTACCTATGACCATGACCTTTAAAATAGTAGAGATAATGTCAGGCATGGAGTTAAAACAGGTAGATAACTTTGTAACTTCTGCCCTAGGAGAAGTAGCTAATATAATTGCAGGTAATGCTATGACTCTTTTATCAAAAGAAGGAAAAATTTGTGATATAGCACCACCAGAAGTTTTAATTGGAGATTATGAATCCATTTCTATGGCTAGTAATAAGGGCTATTTAATCCCTATAGAATCAGAAATAGGAAATTTTGAATTGAAGTTGATTTTAAAAGAAAAGTAATATATTTGGAGGACACCTATGTCTAGAATAGTACCAATTGACAAGCTAGAAGAAGGAATGATTTTAGAAGAAAATATTTTAAATCCAGATACTGGTGTAATTCTTATTACAGAAAACAGTGAGATAACTTTACAGTTAATAAATAAGTTGTATTTATATGGTATCAGAAGGGTTAAAATAAAAGAAGATGATAACTTTATTTACGAACAGAAAAAATTAATTGATTCTTACATAGTAGTAGAGGATCAATTAGAGGACATTTTTGAAGATGTAAAAAATGGTAAGAGCATAGATATAAATATAGTTGAAAATGATATAAGAAACTTTAAGGATAACATTGTGGAATACAATGACCTTCATAGTAGTATGAGGCTTTTATATCATAAGGACGATTACACTTTTAACCATAGTTTTGCAGTGAGTATATTGGCCATAAGCTTTGGAAAGTGGGCAAATTTTTCAGAAGAAGATATTTTTCAATTGGCAATGGGAGCCTTGCTCCATGACATAGGAAAACTAAAAATTGATGAGTATATTATAAATAAGCCAGGTAGACTGACAGATAAAGAGTTTCTTGAAATGAAAAATCATCCTAAATACGGATACGATATACTACTGGATACTGGTGAAGTGACTGAAGAAGTACTAAAAATTGTACTACAGCACCATGAAAAAATAGATGGAACAGGCTATCCCTATGCCTTGCGAAGTGAGGAAATCCATGAGTTTGCTAAAATAGTTGCCATCTGTGATATATATCATGCACTTACCAGTAAGAGGGCCTATAAGGATGGCATGAACCCATTTGATGCTTTCAATATCATAAAAAATGATAGTTTCTCAACCCTAGACCCATATTATTTCCACTTGTTTTTGAAAAATCTTTCAAAGACCTATGTGGGTAATGATGTTATTTTAAGTGATGGAAGAAGGGGGACTATAATTTATGTCCATCCACAGGATAGGGAAAAGGTTATTGTTAAGGTGGGTCAAGATTTCATAAACTTTTTATATCCACAGAAAGTAAAAATTGTAAATATGGTTTAAAGGCAATATCTATCAGTTAGGTAGTTATTGCTTTTTTATTTGGAGAAAAGTTTTTTTTATTATATAATGTGAATAGAAAGTTTCAGAAAGGTGGAAGTATATGATTTACCTAGAAGGTTTAAATGATAGACAAAAAGAAGCAGTCCTTCATACAGAAGGGCCTATTCTAATTTTAGCAGGGGCAGGTTCAGGCAAGACTAAAGTTGTAACTAATAAGATTGCCTATTTAATAGATGAAAAGGGAGTAGATCCATATAATATATTGGCAATAACTTTTACCAACAAGGCATCTAGTGAGATGAAGGAAAGAGTTGAAGGCCTAATAGCCTATGATACTAATAAAATGTGGATGGGGACTTTTCACTCTATAGGGGTCAGGATTTTAAGGAGAGATATTGATAAAATAGGCTATAAGAATTCTTTTACAATATATGACAGAGATGACCAGATAACTTTGGTAAAAGAATGTATAAAAGAAAAAAACTTAGATAAGGATATTTACCCTGATAGGATGGTTTTATCTAGGATAACTGACTTTAAGGCAGATGGAGTAAATGGGGAAGACTATGTAAAAAATAATTATGGAAATTTACTTGAAAGAAATATAGGTGAACTTTATATCCTGTATGAGTCCAAGTTAAAATCCTATAATGCTTTGGACTTTGATGACCTACTTATAAAGACAGTAGACTTGTTAAAATCAAATGATGAGATATTTAATTATTACCAAAGAAGATTTAGGTATGTCTTTGTAGATGAATACCAAGATACAAATAGAATCCAGTATGAAATGATAAAGTTGCTCTCAGGAGGCTATAATAATATTTCTGTTGTAGGGGACTCAGACCAGTCCATTTATAGCTGGAGGGGGGCAGATATAAGGAACATATTGGACTTTGAAAAGGACTATAAGAATGCAAAAGTAATATTACTGGAAGAGAATTATAGGTCAACTGATAAAATTTTGGAATTGGCCAATAAGGTAATAAGAAATAACTCAGATAGGAAGGATAAAAATCTTTGGACAAGTCATAAGGATGGAAAGCTGCCTATTTATAGAAAATTAGATAATGAAAGAGATGAGGCCACTTATATTGCAAGTAAAATAGATGAACTTGTAAAAGAAGGCTACAAGTTGTCCGACATAGGAATATTATATAGGACCAATGCCCAGTCAAGACCTTTTGAGGAAGGTTTAATGTCTAGGTCCATTCCCTATAAGCTGGTAGGGGGCCTTAAGTTCTATGATAGGAAAGAAATTAAGGATATAGTGGCCTATTTAAGAGTAATAGAAAACCCAGTGGATAATATTTCTCTAAAGAGGATTATAAATACACCAAGAAGGGGAATTGGGGCAGTAACGATTGAAAAACTAGAAAATTTTGCTGAGGAAAAATCTATATCTATTTATGAGGCCCTACTTGATTTAGAAGGTATAGAATTAAATAAACCGACTAAGGACAAATTAAGTGGTTTTGTAGATTTAATAAATGAATTTATAGCTAAGAAGGAATTAATGAGCCTGAGGGATTTCATAGAGGAAGTGGTAAATAACACTGGATATATAGGAGAGTTGGAAAAAGAAAATACTATAGAGGCAAAAACTAGGATTGAAAATATAAGAGAATTTATATCAGTAGCTATAGATTTTGAAATGTCTGAAGGGGAGTCAAGCTTAGATGAATTCTTGACAAGCATATCTCTCCTATCAGATGTTGACAATTTAGAAGATTCTGATGATACTGTAACTATGATGACTATGCATAGTTCTAAAGGTTTGGAATATGAAGTAGTATTTTTAGTTGGGATGGAAGAAGGACTATTCCCAAGTTTTAGGTCTTTTGATTCAGATAAGGCAATTGAAGAAGAAAGAAGATTATGCTATGTTGGAATAACCAGGGCCAGAAAAGAGCTTTATATAACATCAGCAAACTACAGGACTATTTATGGTAAGACCAATAGCTGTATTCCATCTAGATTTTTAGGAGAAATGGGAGATAAGATTGAAGAAGAAGTAGTTGAAAAGCAACCTTTACTTAGGACCCTAGACTACAGGACTGAGAAAGAAATAAGTAGACCAGCAGCCAATCCAACTTTAAACCTAGGAGCTTTTGGACTTAATAAAGGGGCTAAAAAATCAGAAAATCTAGATATAGATTTCAAACTGGGAGACAAGGTAGAACATGGTAAATGGGGTTTGGGAACCATAGTCCAGATTAAAGATAAACCAGGTAATGATCAGGAGTTGACTATAGCTTTTGAAACAGAAGGCTTGAAGAGGCTACTTAAGTCAATTGCCCCAATAAAGCCAATGAGGTGATTTTATGGAAAAGAAAATAGAAGAATTAATTTCTAAAATAGAAGAATTAAACTATAATTATTATACCTTGGATAATCCTTTAGTTAGTGATAAGGAATACGATAAAATATATGATGAATTGGTAAAGTTAGAAGAACAAACGGGAATTATAAAAGAATATTCTCCCAGTCAGAGGGTAGGTGGACAAATTCTTAAAGGCTTTAAAAAACATAATCATCTAGGTAGGTTATGGAGCTTGGACAAGGCCCAGTCCTATGAAGAATTAAGAGATTGGGATACAAGAGTTAGGAAGTTAATAGGGGGCTACAATGAAGAAAACCCAGAAAAACTACCAAATCCAGAATATATACTAGAGTATAAATTTGATGGTCTGACTTTGAATTTAACCTATGAGAATGGGCTCTTGGTCAATGGAGCAACTAGGGGTAATGGCATAACTGGAGAAGAGATACTCCCACAGATAAAGGCAATTATGTCCATTCCTACTAGGATAGATTTTAAGGGGCGAATGGAGGTCCAGGGG
>CAZRYA010000062.1:8552-9038 GCA_964604235.1 uncultured Tissierellaceae bacterium
GGGGTTAATGCCAATATCTGCCCTAAATACCTATAATGAAAAAGCAGATGAGCCTTTAAAAAATGCTAGAAATGCAGCAGCAGGAGCTCTTAGGAATCTTGATACTAATATAGTTAGAGAGAGGAATTTAATAGCTTATTTCTATAATATAGGCTATATAGAAGGTAAAGAATTCAGCAATCATGAAGAGGTGTTGGATTTTTTAAAAGATGAAAAGATACCCCAGTACTTTTATAGGAAGAAATACTTGGATATTAATAGTTTAATAGAAGAAATAGATTCTATGGGAGACAGTAGGAAAGACCTAGATATATTGACAGATGGAATGGTAATAAAGGTAAATGATATTAGAACTAGGCAAGTCTTGGGATATACTAATAAGTTTCCAAGATGGGCTGTTGCCTATAAATTTGAAGCAGAAGAAATGACAACCAGACTATTAGAAGTAGTTTGGAATGTAGGTAGGACTTCTAAGGTGACTCCAAC
>CAZRYA010000063.1:0-9017 GCA_964604235.1 uncultured Tissierellaceae bacterium
TTGGTGGATTTAAAGAAGTTATATTTATGATAAAAGGTAAGGGAGCCTATAGTAGGCTTAAATATGAGTCAGGAGTTCATAGGGTTCAAAGGGTACCAGCAACTGAATCCAGTGGAAGGATCCATACTTCAACAGCAACGGTGGCAGTTTTACCAGAAGCTGAAGATGTTGATATAGAAGTTGTAGAGGGAGATATTAAAGTTGATACTTTTAGGGCCAGTGGAGCTGGTGGACAACATGTTAATACTACAGACTCTGCCATAAGAATTACCCACATACCAACAGGCATTATAGTTTCATGTCAAGATGAAAAAAGCCAGATAAAAAACAAAGAAAAAGCTATGAAGATATTAAAAACTAGACTTTATGATAAGATGATAAGTGACCAAAATGCAGAAATAGCCCAAGAGAGAAAGGGGCAAGTTGGTACAGGAGACAGGTCAGAAAGAATTAGGACCTATAACTTCCCACAAGGAAGGGTTACAGACCATAGGATAAACTTAACTATTCATCAGCTAGATAGCTTTACAGATGGAGACCTAGACGAGATGATAGACTCTCTAATCACTACAGACCAAGCGGAAAAATTAAGTTAATATTATTTTATACACCAGTATTTGCCTAGCAAGTGTTGGTGTATTTTATTTGTGGGTATAGTATATAAAATTAAATAGAAGAGGAGTGTATTTATGGAGAAAGATAAGCTGGAGTTTTATGGGGGAGAATGGGTTTCTTTTTTACCCTTTGTAGTTTTTATTGGACTGATAATACTAAATACTTTTTATTTTGGATCTATTTCAGATGGGGCCTTATGGGTGCCAGCCTTTACAGCCCTAATAGTAGCTTTTTTCTTTGCTAAGAATAAGAAACAGTTTTCAGCTACTATTATAAGGGGGATGGCCAGTGAAGAAGCCATAATACCCATTGTATGTTGGATATTTGCAGGGGTGTTTTCTAGAATACTTAGAGTATCGGGTCTTGCAGATGGTATAGCAGGACTTTCCACATCTTTGGGAATAAAGGGGACTATGTTTATAGTAATTTCCTTTATAGCCTCAGCAGTTTTTGCAACGGCATCAGGTACAGGCTTTGGTACAATAGCAACAGGGATGGGGGTTTTGTATCCAGCAGGAGTAGCCCTAGGAGCCCATCCAGCCCTTTTAGCAGGAGCAATTATTTCTGGTGGAGCCTTTGGAGATAATTTAGCCCCTATATCAGATACAACTATTTGTTCAGCTACTTCAATGGGGGTAGATGTACCAGGAGTAGTAAGGTCAAGACTTAAATATGCCTTGGCAGCAGGCTTTATCACCCTAGTTGGAATTGTCATAGTAGGTTCAACTTATAAGGGTAATGTACAAGAAGTAGACCTGGTGACCTATAATCCTAAAACTTTACTTATGCTAATACCAGTAGCTATAACTATTTGGGTAGCTATAAAAAGTGGAGATATAATAATAGCTACTATTATAGGGTCAGTACTGGCAAGTGGATTTGCAGTTGCCTTAGGTCTTATAGACTTTATTCAGATAGACCAGATAGATGGAAGCAAAGAAGCCCTAATAAGGGTTTATGGTCAAGGTTTGGACAGGACTGTAGATGGGGTGATATATATGGGTATTAGCAGTATGATTCAGGTGATAATACTTGCCCTTATGCTATTTGGATCAATAGAACTAATGAGGGCAGGTCAAGGAGATGTGAAGCTTTTAAATTCTTTAAACGGAGTTGTAAAGACACCAAGAGGGGCAGAATTTGTAATAAGTTTTATGGTAATAAGCCTATCGGCCCTTATGGGATTAAATGCGCCAGCTATTTTAGCAGTAGGGCCTTCTTTTGCTAAGCCTTTAGCTGAAAAATATGGAATAAGCCCCTATAGGGCTGCCAACCTTTTAGATGCCCAATCTAACACTTTTGTCTATGCCCTACCTTGGACACCGGCTATAATTTATACGATAGGTTTTGCTAAAGACAGTATAGCTCCATTAACTGCTACTGAAATAGCACCCTATGTATTTTATTCCTATGCCATGTTACTGGTAATGTTTATTAGTATAATTTTTGGAATAGGCAGGTATGACAATATGGAGAAGAAGGTTTCTTAAAACTTTCTTCTCTTCTTTATCCTTTCAAATAATATTAAATTAAATTAATAAAAATATTAATAAAAATAATTATATTTTAGCTATTTAATGGAGATGCCTATTTTAACATATCCTATTTATAGAAAAAACAATCTTAATTTAACAATTTTTTTCAAAGCTAGTATAGGAGTAATAATTATTGTTTTTAAATTGTCTATATAGTTTGAATGCTATATAATGGAGAGAAAGGAATATTAATTGAAAGGAAAGAAATGTGAGGAAAGAAAATGATAACTAAAATTATACAAATAGCAGATCATACAAGTCCTTATTTGGAAATTTGTGGGGCAGCTTTAAGAGATGGGGAGCTGGTAGCTTTTCCTACAGAAACCGTTTACGGGCTAGGAGCAAATGGACTAGATGAAAAAGCAGTTAAGGAAATCTTTAAGGTAAAGGGAAGGCCACAAGATAATCCTTTAATTTTGCATATATCTTCTAGGAAAGAGTTAGAACCTTTGGTTGAAAATATTTCTGAAGAGGCTGAGAAGATTATGGACATCTTTTGGCCAGGCCCTCTAACTATACTTTTTAAAAAATCCAAGCTAGTCCCAGACCTTATTACAGCTGGGCTGGATACTGTAGCTATTAGGATGCCAGAAAACCTTATAGCTAGAAATCTAATTAGGTATGCAGAGGTACCTATAGCTGCACCTTCAGCTAATAAATCCGGTAGGCCTAGTCCAACTATGGCACTTCATGTATACGATGATTTAAATGGCCAGGTAGAATATATAATAGATGGAGGAAAGACTGGAATTGGCTTAGAATCTACAGTGCTAGACCTAACTACAAGTAGACCAACAATACTTAGACCAGGTGGAATTACTTTTGAACAGTTGCAAGCTCTTTTAAAAAACCTTACAATAGATAAGGGGATTTTATCTACAGATGCTAATATAGTTCCTAAATCACCAGGTCAAAAATATAAGCACTACGCCCCTAAGGGAGAGATGTTTTTGTTTGTTGGAGATAGAGATAAGGTGAATGAAACTATAAAAGAGGAAATAGAAAAATATCAAAAACTAGGTAAGAGGATAGGACTTATGGTGAAGGAGGAAGATGTTCCCTTGTTTAAGTCTGCAATAGTAAAATCTATGGGATCTAGTGATGAAGAAGTTGGCCAAAACCTATTTGGAATACTTAGAGAATTTGATAATATGGGAGTAGATGTTATATTATCCCAAGTAGTTGATAATAGCGGCATAGGCTTTGCTGTTATTAATAGGATGATGAAGGCTAGTGGTGGAAAGATAGTACAGGTTTAAAGGAGAGTATTTATGAATATATTATTTGTATGTACAGGTAACACTTGTAGAAGCCCTATGGCAGAAGCTTTACTTTTAAAATTGGCAGAGGAAAAAGACTTAGATTTAAATGTAAAATCTGCTGGTACTCATGGGATAGATGGTAGTTTACCATCTATTAATTCTGTTAAGGCACTATCTAATGTAGGTATAGGAATTGAAGGATTTAGGACTAGTAGTCTCAAGGAAGAGGACCTAATGTGGGCAGACTTGATTCTTACTATGGGCAGGTCTCATAGGGACCTTATATTTTATGATTTTCCAAACCTTAGAGATAAGGTTTTTACTTTAAAAGAGTATGTATTAAAGTGTGATGAGGATGTAGTAGACCCTTTTGGAAGCAGTCTAGAAGTATATGAAATGACTAGAGATGAAATTCTAAATATTTTAAGAGACTTTATTGAGAGTTTAAGTTAGGAGGAAGACGATGAAAATAGGAGTGGGCAGTGACCATGGTGGTTTTGCATTAAAGGAAGAAGTTAAGAAGCACTTAGAGGATAAGGGGATAGAAGTAGTTGACTATGGTACACATTCTACAGAGTCAGTAGACTACCCGGATTTTGGAGAAAAAGTAGCTAGACAAGTTGTAGCGGGAAATGTAGATAGGGGTATAGTAGTTTGTGGTACTGGTATAGGAATTTCTATAGCTGCCAATAAGGTAAAAGGAGCAAGGTGTGCCTTATGTTCTGATACTTATTCTGCTAGAATGAGTAGGGAACATAATGATGCAAACCTATTGGCCCTTGGTGGAAGGGTTTTGGGTGTGGACTTAGCTAAAGAGATAGTTGATTCCTATATCTCAGGAGAATTCCAAGGAGATAGGCATGAAAGAAGAGTAAATAAGATTAACACAATAGAATAAAATTTGTTATACTATAATAGATAATTAAAGAGAAAAGGGGTTTTTACATGTCAAAAGTAGTAGTATTCGATCATCCATTAATTAAACATAAGGTTACGTTTATAAGAGATAAAAATACAGGAGCAAAAGAATTTAGAGAGTTAGTAACAGAGGTTTCTATGTTGATGGCCTATGAAGTTACTAGGGATATGACTCTAGAAGAAGTAGAAATTGAAACGCCAATAATGAAGATGAAATCAGAAGTTCTTTCAGGAAAGAAAGTAGGACTGGTTCCAATATTAAGGGCAGGACTTGGTATGGTAGATGGTATGCTTAAAATAATTCCATCAGCTAAAGTAGGCCATATAGGACTTTATAGAGATCCTGAAACCCTAGTACCAGTAGAGTACTATTGTAAGTTGCCACAAGATTTAGAGGAAAGAGATTTAATAGTTCTTGATCCAATGGTAGCTACAGGTGGTTCAGCAGCAGCAGCAATAGATTTCATAAAGGCTAAGGGAGCCAAGGGAGAAAATATAAAATTAGTTTGTTTAATTGCTTCTACAGAAGGATTAGAAGTTATAAGAGAACAACATCCAGAAATAGATATTTATGTAGCGGCAATAGATGAGAAATTAAATGATGCAGCTTATATAATACCAGGTCTAGGAGATGCAGGAGATAGACTATTTGGTACTAAATAGTAAGGGGGAGTGTTTAAATGGGTGAGCTTTTTAAGCCCTTTTTAATATCACTCTTAATAGCCTTTATTACTACACCAGTAGTTAGAAGATTTGCTATTAAGATAGGAGCAGTAGATATACCAAAGGACAACAGAAGAATGCATAAGGCTCCAATGCCTTATTTAGGTGGTGTGGCAATTTACTTAGCGGTAATAATTACGGTTTTAGTTTTTGCCCCATTGACAAGAGAAAACATTGCTATAATCTTAGGTGGAACAATAATAGCTATTTCAGGCGTTATTGACGATATAAAAGATTTAAGTCCTAGAAAGAAAATCTTATTTCAACTGGCAGCAGGAATTGTTCTCCTAATAGGTGGAATCAAGGTAGAGTTTTTTACCAATCCTTTTGCAAGTGGAAATACTATTGTAAATTTAGGTCTACTATCTATTCCGATTACCCTATTTTGGGTTGTTGGGATAACTAATACGGTTAATTTAATTGATGGTTTAGATGGATTGGCAGCAGGAGTATCTATGATATCAAGTCTATCTTTAATGTTTGTAGCAAATAAATTTGGAAATTCAGAAATAAGCCTTATAGCAGCCATATTAGCAGGAGCTTGCCTAGGCTTTTTGCCATATAATTTCAATCCGGCAAAAATATTTATGGGAGATACAGGTGCACTTTTCTTAGGATTTATGCTATCTGCCATATCTGTAGAAGGGGTAATGAAGTCAGCGGCTACTATTGCCATAGTAGTTCCAGTACTTATTTTAGGTATTCCTATATTTGATACGGCTTTTGCCATATGTAGGAGACTTTTAAATGGCCAATCTATTTCATCAGCAGACAAGGGGCACCTTCACCATAGGCTATTAGAAACGGGCTTGTCACAAAAATCTACAGTTTTAGTCCTGTATGGGATTTCGGCTGTATTTGGAATTTTTTCAGTTTTAATAGCCAAGGTAAATAGTAAACAATCATTTTACCTAGCAATTGTCCTATTTGTACTTTCGGTTATACTGGCTAAGAAGATAGGAATTTTTGAAAAGAGAGACTAGGAGGTAGTTTTAATGAAAGTAATGACGGTTTTTGGAACCCGTCCAGAAGGAATTAAGATGGCTCCAATTATAAAAGAATTAGAAAAGAGAAAAGAAATTGAATCTATAGTTTGTACTACAGGCCAACATAGAGAAATGTTAGACCAGGTTTTAAGGGTTTTTGATATAGTACCAGACTATGATTTAAACATATTTAAACCAGGTCAGACTTTAATAGATATAGCAGTGAATTCATTGAGAGGTTTGGAAGATATACTCCTTAAGGAAAAGCCAGATGTACTTCTGGTTCAAGGTGATACAAGCACCGTATTTGCAGGAAGTCTTGCGGCTTTTTATTTAGGAATAAAGGTTGGTCATGTGGAAGCTGGTCTTAGGAGCGGTAACTTGTATTCCCCTTTTCCAGAAGAAGCCAATAGAAGGTTAACTGGTATCTTGTCAAACTATCAGTTTGCTCCAACCCAGGCCAACAAAGATAACCTTCTAAGAGAAGGCTATAGTGAAGATATAATTTACATTACTGGTAATACGGTAATAGATGCCCTTAGGATGACTGTAAAAGATGGCTATGTTTTTGAAAATGATATTTTAAATAAATTGGACTATGGTGGAAAAAAGGTAATACTTATGACAGCCCATAGAAGGGAAAACCTAGGTCAACCAATGGAAAATATTTTTTCAGCAGTTAGGGACATAGTTAATAAGCATGATGATGTGGAAGTTGTTTTTCCAATTCACTTGAATCCAAAAGTAAGGGAAATTGCCAACAAGTACTTGGGAGGAATGGACAGGGTCCATATTATTGAACCCTTGGACTATGAACCATTTTGTAACTTAATGGGCAAGGTTTATATGCTATTAAGTGACTCAGGTGGGGTTCAAGAAGAAGCTCCCACTTTAGGTAAACCTGTCCTAGTAATAAGAGAAGAGACAGAAAGGCCAGAAGGAGTAGAGGCTGGTACTGCTAAACTGGTTGGAACTCACTACCAAGACGTTTATGATAATTTAGACTTATTATTAAGGGATGAAGCTGAATACAAAAAAATGGCCAATGCCATAAATCCTTATGGTGATGGTAATGCAGCAGGAAGAATTGTAGACATTATAATAGAAGAAAATTTAGATTAGGTGATATATTGGAGAAGAGACTGGTTCAACTTAGAAGTAGCTTAGAGATGATAGAGGATATTTTAAAGTATGCCTATGAAGGATATGTTTTAGTTGATGACCAAGGGCGAATAATAATGATGAATTATGATAAGTTGATGGGAATCAAGGAATCAGAAGTCTTAGGCATGCATGTTGAAGATGTTATTGAAAACACAAGACTTCATATAGTTGTAAAAACAGGAATTGAAGAACTACGCCATGTTCAAAGAATTCAAGGCCATGATATGATCACCAATAGGATACCAATAAAAAAGAATAATCAAGTGATTGGGGCAGTAGGGACAGTCCTCTTTAAAGATATTAACGAAGTAAAGGAACTAGCCCACCAGTTATTAGACCTTCAATCTAAGATAAATAAGTATAAGGGTGAAATAGAAAGACTTGAAGCTACCAAGTATTCTTTTGACAATATAATTACCCAGTCTCCTAAAATGGAATATTTAAAGAAAATCGGAGAAAGAGCCTCAGAAACCAATTCAACTGTACTAATTACAGGGGAGTCTGGAACTGGAAAAGAGTTGTTTGCCCAAGCCATACACAGGGCCAGTTATAGAAAAAATGGTGGTTTTATTGCCATAAACTGTGCTGCCATTCCATCAGAACTTTTAGAGTCAGAGTTATTTGGCTATACTAAAGGAGCCTTTACAGGGGCTAGAAATGAAGGAAAGATAGGCAAGTTTGAACTTGCAGAAGGTGGGACTATTTTTTTAGATGAAATAGGTGATATGCCTATGGAGATGCAAGCTAAAATCCTAAGGGTTTTAGAGGCAAAAGAGTTTGAAAGAATAGGTGGCAATAAAAAAATAAAGTTAGATGCAAGGGTAATAGCTGCAACTAATGAAGATATAGAAGAACAGATAAGGAAGAAGAAGTTTAGGGAAGACCTTTACTACAGGTTAAATGTTGTTTCAATAGATATTCCTCCCTTAAGAGAAAGACCAGAGGACATAGGCCTTATAGCTAACAAGATGTTGGAAAGCTTAATTGAAGAAATGGGCATGAAGGCTAAGAGATTATCTGAGGATACTCTAGAAGTACTCAAGTCTTATTCTTGGCCAGGTAATGTTCGTGAACTCAGGAATGTCCTAGAGAGGGCCCTTAATATTTCTACCAACTATGAGATAGGTTTGGAGTCTTTGCCAGAAAGACTTATCAAAAAATCTCACACTAAGACGGTTCTCCATGTGAAAGAATTAAAGGACCTAGTAAGTGATGCCGAGGTAGATGGTATTAGGATGGCCCTAATAGCAGCTGAAGGAAATAAGACCATGGCGGCTAAAATGCTTGGAATTCACAGGACGGCCTTGTATAAGAAGATTGAAAAGTATGGTATAGAAATCTAAAGTGTAGCTAAAAGTATACAAAAATATTATAATTGTAGAAAAAAAACTACAAATAAACTAATAAAAACTAGGGATAAAAAACTAAATGTAGAAAAAAAACTACACTTTATCTTGGAAATGTAATATAATAAATATATATTCCTTAAAAAGTGTTTTCGGACTAGTTATAATGGCTATTTTTAGACAGTTAAATTATTGGCACGGTTTTTGCTATATATAAATAGCGAGGGAATAAAATAAATAAAACTTATATATAAATTCTAGGAGGTAAAATTATGAGAGAAGTAGTAATTGCATCAGCAGTAAGAACAGCTGTTGGATCTTATGGTGGATCACTAAAAGGAATCCCAGCAGCAGATTTAGGAGCAATCGTAGTTAAAGAAGCATTAAACAGAGCGAAAGTTGATCCAGCAACAGTAGATGAATTAATTTTTGGTAACGTATTACAAGCAGGTCTTGGACAAAACGTTG
>CAZRYA010000064.1:0-8951 GCA_964604235.1 uncultured Tissierellaceae bacterium
AACGCCGATGGTACTTGGGTGGTAACGCCCTGGGAGAGTAGGAAGTTGCCAGGCTTAAGATTTAGACCTAGTTATAACTAGGTCTTTGTTTTACATATAAGTAGCTCTATTACGTAGGTCGTAGTAGGGCTATTTTTTATTTTAATTTTAGGTATTTTCAAGTATACTATAAGGGTGGAGGGAGTATATGAATGGATTAGATGTAAACAAGGAAATTAGGTATATTCATAAAGCTTTAGTAACGGGTATAGTTTTAGAGCCCAGTTTAGAGCCCAGTTTAGGATTAGTTTGCCCAACTAGTATGGGATCTCATGATGATATGAATTTTTTTAGTTTTTTAATAGGATCAGCTAGTATGTCTTCTTATCTTCATGAAATAATAGAATACGGCTTTATATATGATGATACAAATGTTTTAAGAGAAGTTAGGAGCTTAGGCATAAAGATGGAAAAAGATTTATTAAATTCCACAGGAGGAATCAATACACAAAAAGGCTTAGTATTTTTAGCGTCCATATTAGGTTTAGGTGCAGCTTCGTCATTTAAAGAAATAGGATTTTATAAATCATCTCATATTTTAAAAAAGATAGAGAAAATAACCAGGGGATTAGTAGAGAAGGAATTAGATAATAAGGAAAAATTAGAGACCCATGGAGAAAAAGTTTATACAAAATATAAATTGAAGGGAATTAGGGGAGAAGTTGAATCAGGTTTGCCCAGTGTAAGAGATGTAGGCTATCCTGTATTTAAGGCTAATATTGAATCTGGCCTATCTTTAGAAAAATCTATGTTGGATACTTTATTAAATTTAATGGGCCGAGTAGAGGACAGTACTATAGTCCATAGGAGTTCAATAGAAGAGCTTTATAGGGTTCAAACTATTGCTAATGAAGTAGTAGAACTTGGAGCCTTTAGAAGTAAAGAAGGCAGGGTAAGACTAAGTTATTTAAATGAATACTTGATTAAAAACAAATTAAGCCCAGGAGGATCAGCTGACTTATTATCTATATGCATAAGCCTTTATCTATTAGAAAATGAAAAATTTAATTTGACTAGCATCTTATAGGATTTGTATAAATTATAGATATATAATATAATAAATGGGGACTTTAAACATTAAAATGCAAAATTAATTTTAGGATAAATATTAAGATATTAGAAAGGGATTAGGTGGAGTTATGAGGTATGAAGGAAGATTATTTAGACCTCCAAGTGAGGCATATAGTTTAATAGTACAGGCGACTATTGGTTGTAGCCATAACAAGTGTACTTTTTGCTCAATGTATAAAGAAAAACAATTTAGGATAAGACATACGGAAGAAATAATAGAAGACTTAGCTAAAGCTAGAGAAAGATATGGAAGAATAGACAAAATTTTTCTTGCAGATGGAGATGCACTTGCCATAAAAACTCAAGAATTGAAAAAAATATTAGCCTATATAAATGAAAATTTTCCAGAATGTGAGAGAGTTGGAATTTATGGTTCTCCTAAGGCAATTGGGACCAAAAGTGTGGAAGATTTAAAGGCATTTAAGGAATTAGGATTGGGAATTCTATATCTAGGAGTAGAATCAGGTAGTGACAAAGTATTGGAAAGTATAAATAAAGGGGTTAATAAAGAAGAAATGATCCAGGCTGGACAAAAAGTAGTTGAGTCAGGTATAAAACTTTCGATTACTTTGATTCAAGGCTTAGGAGGGAAAAAATATACGGAAGACCACGCTATAGAATCAGCAGATATCATTAATAAGATTAACCCTGACTATGTGGGCCTGCTTACCCTATTAATAGAGAGGGAAGCTCCTATGTATGAGGAGATTCAAAATGGAAGTATTGAGCTCTTAAGTCCAAGGGAGATACTTATGGAAACTAGAACTATGGTTGAAAATATAAATATAGATAATTGTATTTTTAGGGCAAATCATGCATCTAATTACGTATCTTTAAAGGGAACTTTAAAAGAAGACAAGGACTTGATATTATCACAAATTGACCAAGGTTTAGAAATTACAAACCTAGAAGATAGGGATGATTTAAGGAGATTGTAGCTTGTATTTGCTATTATAAAATGATATAATGTTTAAGATAAAAAAATACAAAATTAAAACTTTTAAATCAGTCCTGTGAGGCTGGAAAGGGGAGACAATATGAATATTAATAATGAAAATCCGTCTTTAGAGGATGGAAAAATGAAATTTGGCATGAAAAAAATTATACTTGCACTGCAACATCTAATTGCCATGTTTGGAGCGACGGTTTTAGTACCTATACTAACAGGTTTTGACCCTTCTATAGCTCTATTTACGGCAGGGTGTGGAACCTTGATTTTCCATTTATCTACTAGGGGAAAGGTTCCAGCTTTTTTAGGATCATCTTTTGCATTTATTCCAGTTATAATACAAGTAAAGGAATTATATGGTGGAGATTTAGCCTATGCTCAGGGTGGTATGTTTATAGCAGGTTTACTTTATGTCATGGTTTCTTTATTAATAGATAAAATCGGAGTAAGGAAGATTCAGAAGTATCTAGCACCTCAGGTAGTTGGACCAATGATTATAGTAATAGGTCTTAATTTAATTCCAACTGCTTATGGAATGGCCAGTGAACACTTTATAGTGGCAGGAATAACTTTGGCTACGGCTCTTCTAGTAGGTAAATTATCCAAGGGCTTTTTAAAGCAACTGTCTATTTTATTAGGAGTTGTAGTAGGATATTTAATATCTCTAAAAATTGGCCTAGTGGATTTAGATATAATAAGAAATGCAGATATAGTTTCAATTCCAGCCTTTAGGCTACCTAAGTTTGATATAGGAGCAATAATGATAATAGCTCCAATTGTCCTAGCTGTTTTCATGGAACACCTAGGAGATATAACTACAAATGGACAAGTTGTTGGAAAAGACTTTGTAGCAGATCCAGGATTAAATAGGACTCTTTTAGGAGACGGTCTAGCAACAGCTTTTGCATCTTTGGTAGGAGGACCAGCTAATACCACATATGGAGAGAATACAGCAGTTTTAGCACTTACAAAAAATTATGACCCATCGATTTTAAGACTTGCAGCAGTATTTGCCATAATGTTAGGCTTTGTATCTAAAGTAGGATCTGTCTTAAGGAGTATCCCAGTAGCTGTAATGGGTGGAATATCATTGATGTTATTTACCATGATATCTTTGGTAGGATTTAAAACAATTAGGAACTCTAATGTGGATTTAAATTGGAGAAATATTTTAGTCATCATAACAATTCTAGTTTTAGGCTTATTTGGTAATTTACTATCAGCTAAATTGGGATTCACAATAGGTATACCAATAACTAAGTCTATAAGTATTTCAGGCTTAAGTTTTGCAGCCTTGGTTGGAATATTACTAAATGCTATATTGAATAGAAAGACTAATTAACATATAATAAAAGAATAGACTTAAGTCTGTTCTTTTTTTATTTATTTATGAAGGGAGTATGTTATGGAGAAAAAGTTAAGAGAACTACCAAAAATTGAGTTGCACTGCCATCTAGATGGTTCAGTTAGACCAGAGACTATGAAGGAATTATATAGAGCAAAGGGTAAATACGAGGACATAAGAGATGAAGAATTTAAATCAATGGTATCTATAGAAGGCCAATGTGATTCGTTAAAAGAGTATTTAGAAAGATTTTCATATCCTTTAGAGATAATGCAAGATGAAGCTAGTATATACAGGGTAACTTACGAATTACTAGAAGATTTAAGCAAGCAAAATGTAAAATATGTAGAAATAAGGTTTGCTCCCTATCTTCACATGGCCAATGGATTATCTTTTGACCAAGTAGTAGATGGAGTTGTTAGAGCAATGGACAAGGGGCAAGAAGATTTTGGTATTATGGCAAGGGGAATATTAATAGCCATGAGACATGAGCCAAGTGAAAATAGTATTGCTCTTGTAAAAAATGGGGAAAAGTTTTTAAATAAGGGAATAGTTGGAGTGGATCTGGCAGGGAATGAACATGATTTTCCACCAGAAATCCATGAAGAAGCTTTTAAGTTAGCTAGGAAAATGGGATATCATATTACAATCCATGGAGGAGAAACAGGAATTGTTGAAAACATTGAAAAATCTATTAAACTTTTAAATGCTGAAAGGATAGGTCATGGAATAGCAGCAAGGAAGGATAAATCTACTAGGGACTTTATAAAAGAAAATAATATATATTTAGAAATGTGCCCAATAAGTAATATTCAAACAAATGCAGTTGCAAATATTTCAGAATATCCAATAGGAGATTTTTTAAAAGAAGATATTTTAGTAACTGTTAATACAGACAATATAACAGTATCAAATACTAGTTTAGAAGATGAATACAGATTTTTAGTAGAAAAAGTAGGTCTTAGCCTTGAGGATATAAAAAAGACAATAAGAAATTCAGTAGAAGCATCTTTCTTAGATGAGGAAGACAAGGCTAAACTTAGGGCTATTGTAGAAAGTGAATTATAGGATTTTAAGAGATAGGGCCATAACCCTATCTTTTTTATTTCCAGATAAAATAGACAAAAACTCCTATAAGGTATAAAATAGGTATATAAAAAAGAAGAGGAGAATAGTATGAATAAAGTTATTGTAGTTGGTGGTGGAGCGTCTGGAATGATGGCGGCAATCTCTGCTGCTAAAAATGGTGCTAGTGTAACTGTTATAGAGAGAAATGATAGGGTGGGTAAAAAGATATTAGCAACTGGTAATGGAAGGTGTAACTATACAAATAATATTCTTTCAGAAAAAAACTATCATGGAAGTGATGGAGATTTTGTATCTAGTGGCCTATCTCAATTTGGAAGAGACCAGGCATTGGAATTCTTTGAAGAGATTGGGATAAGTCCCTATATAGAAGATAATAAAAAGATATTTCCTCTTTCATTACAGAGTTCATCAGTTTTAGATGTGCTTAGGATGGAGCTAGAGAATTATAATATAGAGTTAATAACTGATACATTTATTTCTAACATTAATAAAAAGAAGAATGAGTTTGAGCTTAGGGATAAATCAGGTAGGGTTTATAGGTCAGATAAGTTAATAGTTGCTGTAGGTGGTATGGCTATGCCTAGTAGTGGTTCTGATGGGAATGGATATGGCCTATTAAAAAAATTAGGACATAAGTCGACAGATTTATATCCAGGCTTAGTCCAATTAAAACTAGATAATCCCTACTTAAAACAAATCAATGGAGTTAAAATAATAGGAAGTGCTTCTATTTTAATAAATGATAAGCCAGTAAGGACTGATACGGGAGATGTATTATTTACCGATTATGGAATATCAGGCCCCCCAATATTACAAGTTAGTAGATGGGCAGTTATTGGAATTAACAAGGGCCATAAGGTTGAAGTAGAAGTAAATATGATAAATAAGTCTAGGGAAGAATTGATAAATTATTTTTTTAATAGGTTTAATAAGTTATCCCATAGGAGCCTAGAGGACAGTTTGATAGGTTTTGTAAATAAAAAGTTGATTCTGCCTATACTTAAGACATTAAATATAGATAAGAATAAGCTAGCAGGTCAACTTTCTAAGGAAGAAATATATGAATTGGCTGAAATTTTCACATCATGGAAGTTTCCAGTAGTAGGAAGTAAGTCTTGGGGAAATTCTCAGGTGACAATAGGTGGAATAGACACTAAGGATATAGATAGCCATAGCTTTCAGTCTAAATTAGTTAAGGGCTTGTATATTGTAGGAGAACTTATGGATATTGATGGAGATTGTGGAGGATATAATCTCCAATGGGCATGGACAACTGGATATATTGCTGGATACAATTCGGCAATATCTTAAATGGAGGAAAAGATTTTGATAGGTTTAAATAATAAATTAAAAGAATTAGAAAAAGAGGACAAGCAAATAAAAGTAGCCCTAGCTGGAGCAGGACTTATGGGTAAGGGTATGGTAAGCCAAATGTCACTAGTTAAAGGTATAAGGCCATCTATTTTAGTAGATAGGACTATAGAGAAAGCAATTTTAGCCTATGAATTAGCAGGTATCAATAGGGAGGATATAAGTATTTGTAATAGTTTATCTGACATTAATTTAGCCATGGAAAAAAATAAATTTGTAGTATCTGACAATATAGACTTACTGTCCAAATCGGATTATATAGATGTAGTTGTAGATGCTACAGGTAGGCCCAATGCAGGAGCAGAAATAGCTATGGCTGCCATAAATAATCGAAAGCATATTGTTATGTTAAATGTAGAGGCAGACATGGTAGTGGGACCTATGCTGAATAGATTGGCCAAAGAGAATGGAGTTGTCTATACAGGAACAGCTGGAGATGAACCAGGATCTGTAAAAGAAATATATGATTTTGCTGACCTTTCAGGTTTTGAAATCTTAGCCATAGGCAAGGGGAAAAATAATCCTGTGGATTATGAAGCAAATCCAGAAAATATGGCAGAAAGGGCAGCTGAAGTGGGCCTTAAACCATCTATGTTGGCAAGTTTCGTGGATTGTACCAATACTATGGTAGAGATGACTGTAATGGGAAACGCAACAGGATTTAAGCCAGACATACTAGGAGGTCATGGAATTAAAGCTAGTGTTGACCAGATGCCTAAATTGTTTAGTCTTAAGGAAGAGGGGGGAATACTAAATAATTATAAGGTTGTTGATTATGTTAGTGGTATAGCCCCAGGAGTTTTTGCCATAGTGACTTCAAAACTTCCCCAAGTTCACAAGCAGATGAAATTTTTGAAGATGGGAGATGGACCAAACTATATATTATATAGGCCCTATCATCTAACTAGTTTGGAAACGCCTATAACTATAGCTAGGGCTGCCTTAAATGGGGAAGCCACTATTGCCCCAATAGATGGACCAATATGTGAAACTGTTACTATTGCAAAAAAAGATATGAAAAAAGGAAGTAGGCTAGATGGAATTGGTGGATTTACTGTCTACGGAACAATAGATACCTATGAAAATGCAAAGGATGGAGATTATTTACCTATAGGATTAGTAGATGAAAATACTATTTTAAAAGAAGATGTAAAAAAAGGTCAATTTATAAAGTATAATATGGTAGAATTAAACAGAGAATCTAGTATCTATAAATTGAGACAATTACAAGATAAAACTTTTTCTTAATATAGGGGGTATATGAAGAAATGACCAATTCTAATTTAGATAGGAAACAAAAATTTATAAAATATTTACTAATATTAATGTTACCAGTAGTAGTAGTTATGTATTTTACCTATTTAAATAGGATGAGTTTTAAATTAGGGGATAAGAAGATTTCTTATATAGGAAGAACTGAAAACATCATAGAATTTAAGGATGAAGACAATAAGCCCATAAAAGTAGAGCTTATGGGGAATAAAAACTTCATATCATTTGCAGAATATTACAGGGTAGAGTATGGAGATTTAGAAATAGTATCAGATTCCAGGAATATACTGGAAGAAAAGTGGACTATAACTAGTAATGGTAGTGAAATATCTCCATATATAAATCCTAATAATTACTCAGGAAACGAAAAAATTTCCCTGGAAATAATACTAGGTATAGAAGAAGTATTGAAGTTTAAAGAAAATAATATTCCGCTGACTTCTTTTATAATATCAGGTGTAATAATTTCAATGGGACTAGGCTTAGTTTTACTACCTAATAGTAAAGTATTCAACCACTTGGTGGGAAATGGTGACTTAAGTAAAAGTGAAAGCCTATGTAGGGTAAACACCTACATAGGCATAATCTTAATAATCATAGGACTATTTTTCTATCCCATTATTATGTAGGCCTATTAGACATACAAGAGCCTTTTCGAAAAGAGAATCTGATTGAGGTTCTCTTTTTTTCTTTTTAAAATATATCCTTTGTTCCTGCCTTAATTTTTTTGAAATGTGCCTATTATTGAGTATAAAATCAATATTATCAGGACCAGGGCTAAAACCATTTTCATTAATTACCAAGGCTTCTTTTGCCATGGCCATAGCCATAAGGCCTTGGTCTTGAGTTACTAGTATATCACCTTTTAGAATATGGTTTAATATATAGAAATCAGCACTATCAGGACTAATGTCAACAGTGATAACTTCACCATAGTCACTGGTTAGGCTATGGGCATAATTTTTAACAATGATTAAGGGGATAGAATTAGCCTTTGCTATTTTTTCAGTTATGTTTATAACAGGACATCCGTCAGCATCTACAAAGATTTTCATAAGCACCTCCTAAAAACATAAGCTGGATAGGCCAGTTTATGTTTTTAATCTATAGTTATCATACTTTCATTAATTGAATTTAAGTCTTCGGCACCAGTTAAAATCATTGTTTGAAGTAATTCAGTTTTCATTTTCTCTAGTACTAAGGAAACCCCTTCACTTTCCCCACCAAAGGCTCCAATAATAATTGGTCTACCAATTAAAACCCCATCTGCACCAAGGGCTAGCATTTTAAATACATCAACACCTGTTCTAATACCACCATCTACAAAAATAGTAAGCTTACCTTCTACAGCCTTAGCTATTTCAGGTAAAACACTGGCAGTAGACTGGCAGTGGTCAAGGACACGGCCACCATGGTTGGATACAACAATGGCCTTGGCTCCTACTTGAAGTGCCATTAAGGCTTCCTCAACTGTCATAATTCCTTTTAAGATAAAGGGTATATTGGTGGTTGAAATAATATCTTTTAATTCCTCTGGAGTTTTTGGACCAACTGGAGCATTATTTAAAGCCATGGTAATAAGTCCTGCTCCATCTATGTCCATACCAATAGCCATAACATTACTAGCTTCAGCTTTTTTTATATATTCTTTAACAGTTTGGTTACTTTTAGGTTTTATTATAGGTATACCACGGCCATTGACCTTTTTCAATTGGTCAATCCCCATTTCATAAAGTCTAGGGTCAGCAGAATCACCAGTCATAGGAAGGGTACCTGATGCTAAACTTCCATTTATAACACTTATAAGGTAGTCCT
>CAZRYA010000065.1:0-8943 GCA_964604235.1 uncultured Tissierellaceae bacterium
TGCTGCTTCAATGGCTGCATTTAAAGCAAGTAGATTGGTTTGATCTGCTATAGATTTTATAAATTCTATTACCCTCTCTATTTTCTTAGTACTTTCATCTGTTTCTAATATTACCTTTTCTATTTCTATGGATGCCCTATCTGTTTCATTTGATATATAGTTTATCCTTTTAATTTCTCCTAAACCTTATTCTACCAAATGATTTAGCTGTTGTTTAGAATTATTAAATTCATTTATAACCTTTATGCTTTCATTCATATACCCTTCTAAATTTATAACTTCTTCCCTACTTAATTCTACTGGCTCTGCCTGTCTAGTTGCTCCTATTGCAACTTCTTCAATACTCCTAGCTATTTCTTCAGATGTCATATTGTTCTCTTCTATTATAACAGAAGTTTCTTCAGCCGTAGCTGCTAGTACCTCTGCTGATTCACTCATTTCTCCAACTCTATTTAATACATTTTTTCTAACAGTATCTAGTGATTGGGCTAAAAGTCCAACCTCATCTGATCTTCCTAAGACTTTTTCATCAATTGTTTCCTTTAAATCATAGACTGACAACTTAGAAGAATAGTCTACTAATTTTAATATTGGCTTAGTATATCCATCCCCTACAAGATAGGTCATAATAATAAAAACTACAACTATTACTAAAGCTAATTTTATCAAATTATTCCTAAGCTTATGGGTTTGACTAAGGACAGAGCTTTCTTCAACCTGTAAGACCAAAGTCCAAGGACTATTAGGCACCTTTTCATAAGCTGTATAGTATCTCTCTCCATTTAAGCTAAATTCTTCAACTCCAGATTCACTTTCCAACATTTTCTTAGTTAAATCAGCAATTTCCTTATATTGAGGATCTTTTTCCCCTTCATCAATTATGTTAAATCCATTATAAACTTTTTCAATATCCTTATCTGCAACTATGGTTCTCTCTTCATTTATTAAATAGGCATATCCTCCACTATTGCCATAAGTTATATCAGCTACCAAACCACTTAAATAATCTGCATTACTTCTACCTGTTATTGCCCCTATAATCTTATTATTAGCATCGTATATAGGAGCTGCTTGGATTACACTTAACTCATTGGTACTTTTATCTACCAACAAATCAGATGTGGTTACATTTCCATCGAAAACGCTCTTATAATAATTGCTATTAGAGATATCCATAGTAGTACCATTACTACTATGGATATCTCTAATAGGTGTTTCATATCTTCACTTTGAATATCCCAATCCATGGTTTTAATTTTCTCATTATGTGATATTATTTCTAATTCTTTTTCAAAAATATCTAATCTAGACCTAACTATTCTAGTGCCTTCTGATACTATAGCTGAAATTCCAACCTCAGCTTCAATTTTCATACCATTTGACATTTGGATAATTGAAACACCTGCAAATAATACCGAAATAACTAATATTAAACTTGCAAACATTGCAATTAATCTTACTTTCATACTTTTCAATTCTGTATCCCCCCTAACTCTAAACTTTTATTTTTTATTTTACCATAAGCCTAATATTTACGTTTTGTATTCTATACCATTTTAGTGAAACATTCATCCCTTTTCCCAAAGTTTTTTTAGGCTAAATGTACTATTTTAGTCATTCCTATATATTTCTATTTATGGATATATTTGATTTTTAAGGTAAAAATACTTGTATTATTTAATACAAGTATTTTTCTCAGGTCATATTAATTTTTTATTTTATCACTTGGATTACTTCTTCAAGTGGTTTCCTTTTCTTTTGTCCTACATTATCATCTACAGCATAGCCTAAGGCCAGTAGTACAGATACTCCAAATTCTTTAGAATCTATAAATCCATTTCTCTCCAATAGATTCGTTAACTCTTTCTCATCAAATTCTTCTACTGGACAAGTAGCTAGCCCTATTTGAGATGCAGCTGAAATCATATTTGCTAAAGGTAGATATGATTGCCTTAGTGACCAATCATATAATAATTTTTCATTATTCATAGTATTAGAGCCTTTTTGTTGAAATCTCCTTATCCCCTCTTTAATAGATGAAAAATCTTGATCTGAAACCTTTTTAATATCCTTCATTATATAATTTATATAATCTGAACTATAAACCATTTGATTTCCCTTCTTGGCAAGTATAACTACTAAGTGGCTTGATTTTTCCAATTGGTCCTTAAGCCTTGGAACTGTTCCTAGAACTTTGCTTTTTAAGCCCTGATTCTCTATAACCAAAAATTTCCAAGGCTCTAGTCCAAATGAGCTAGGTGAAAGTCTACCAACTTCTAATATAAAATCAAAATCCTCTTTTGGAATCTTTTTATCTTTATCAAAATTTTTACAAGCATAACTATTTTCATGGGATAACAATATTTCTGATTTTAATTCCTCTATATTTCTATTAACCATAATTCATTCCTCCTTTATTTCTAATCATAGTTAATATACCCATTTCCTAACTTTTAAAGCAAGTTTTTTTCTCAAAAATAAATAATTCTCCATTTTTAGGACCTATAATAAATGGCCCCTTGTACTTCCTTTTTCTTAATTCCCATTGAAAAGCAAATATTAAGAATCCATGGCAGTAGATTAAAACCCTATCTTCACTGGTATCTTCTATATATTCATCTAAGAATTCATTTATTCTCTTTTTAGTAGCCCTATATGTCTCCCTACCATCATTTTTAGAAAATAACCATAACATAGTTCCAAATACACTCCAAAAGTGTAGACTTATCTTTCTATTAGTCTCTATAAAGGGCTCTAATCTAACTTCCCTAAGTTTTTTTATTACTATGGGCTTAAGTTTAAAACTAGATTCTGCTGTAATTATAGCCCTTTTTAAATCACTAGAATAACTTCTATCCCATTGGTCACTAACTATAGCTAGAGGTACTACTATAACATCTCCCCTATCATAAGTATCCAGCCACTGCCTGTAATCTTGACTTGACAATTTTTTTGCTGAAATTTCATCCACTTTAAAATGCCTAACTAATCCTAATTTAATCTTTACCACCTCCTATAAGCTTAATAGTTTATAACGATAATAGTAATAACCTTATATATTGACAATTTATTTGTACTATAATATAGTTAACATATAAATATGTTAAAGGAGAATACTATGAATATAACACAAGAAGCAGATTATGCGTTAAGAGTTATCGCCTACTTAAGCGAACTAGATGAAGATAGTCGCGAAAGTGCTAGCTCCATCGCTGAAAAGTTAAATATTCCTCCTAGGTTTTTATTGAAAATTCTTAGAAAATTAAGAGAGAATAACTTAATCCAATCTTTTATGGGAGTAAAGGGTGGTTACATTTTAGCTAAAAAACCTGAAGATATTACACTAAAAGATGTTATTGCCTCTATTGATGGTCCAATTTACATAAACAGATGCTTGTATGATAGTAAACTTTGTAATCGTTACCCAATAAATTGTAATGTACATAATGCTATGGTTGGAATACAGCAGTCTTTAGTTGAAAACCTTGAGTCGATTAACTTCAAAATGATAAAAGAACAATATTGATATATTGTTCTTTTTTATTACCCTATTTTTTTTCTTTTAAATTAAAATAAGACTTGGATTTAAAAATAAAAACTATAAAAGATACTAGTAAAGGTATATAAAAACTTATAGCCCTTACTAGTACTGATAAGTAGCCTACAGTACTTAAAGGTATAGTCTTATATACAAGGGGAAATATATACTCAAAAAAGCCAGCCCCTCCTGGCGTTGGCATTGAGGATATACCTAAATTGACAAAACCCTGCAAGGTTAAAGCCCTCACTAAGTTTACCCTATAACCCATAGATTTTATTCCCCAGTAGACTGTAATATTTAAGAAGAATATTTGTAACAAAGTCGTAATAAACAATTTGCCTATTAAACTTCTATCTCCTACTACTTTCTTCCCGGCAATGCTGTAGTCCTCTAAGGTTTTTTCTACACTTCCTAACAATTTATCCTTCCTATCCTTTTTCATAAAGTTTTTTGTTGTAAATTCCACTAGGGTCAATATAAGCTTAATAGCCCTTGGATTAAAAACCACTAGCATAATTAAAAATACTATTAGTCCATTGGCAAGGCTACTAAATAAAAATATACATTTTTGAGAATTAGATAATTCTACAAACAAATTCATATTTACCAAAATAGATAATAAGCCAAAGCTGAAACTTATTATCTGATATATTACGAAATTTATACTTAAGGCTAGAGTAGACTCTATACCTAGCTTGTCCTTTACCATATAGTAAATTTGCATAGGTTGACCCCCTGAAGCTGAAGGTGTTATACTACTAAAGTAAAAGCCTATAAAACTATATCCTATAGTATCTTGAAGCCTTACTTCTTTATTTAAACGCCTTAATATTATATAGAGATTTAAACCTTCTATAGAAATAAATAAGATGGAAAATAATATGCCAATTACCAAGTAAAGCTTATTAGATAGTTTATATATATCCAGTAAGTTATTTATCATAATATCTTTTAGGACTAGCTTAAAGGTAAAATATATTATGAGTCCAAATATAAACCAATATTTTAACTGCCCCTTTTTCTTATTTTCATATCCCATAATAATCATCCAACTTTACAAACCTATATCCCCTTTCCTTAAGAACAGGTATAGTTATTTTTAAAGCCTCTATAGTCCTACTTGGAGCTTTCAACTCTCCTCTGCCATCATGTAGACATATTATTGATCCATTTTCTACATTTTTAAGTATATCACTTGATATATTTTCCCTAGTGTTATCTTCCTTCCAGTCCCCAACTATTACATCCCATAATACTAACTTTAGTTCCATTCTCCTAATCAAGAATAAGCTTACTATGTTAATGTGACCATGGGGTGGCCTATAGAGTTTACTCTTAATATTATATTTTTCTAAAATCCTATAAGAATCTTCTATTTCATCTTTACTCCCACTAATACCCTTTAACATAAGTGATTTATGTTCAAAACAATGAACTCCAACTGTATGACCCTCTCTTAAAATTCTATCTAGTATTTCCAAATTTCCCTCTACTGTTTCCCCCATTATGAAAAAATTTGCCCTTATATTTTCCTCTTTTAGGAGGTCTAAAATTTTAGGAGTATATATAGAATCAATGCCATCATCAAAGGTTAATGCTATCTTTTTTCCATTACGATTTTTTAAATTAGAATTATACTTTAGCTGCTTTAATAAGATTGTAGGAATGAAGCTATAGGACAAACCTATTATTAATATTCCTAGCAAAACCCAATATATCATGATACCCTAACTTCTTCTCCTAATTCTTTTAATATACTAAGTATAGGTTCTTCGTCCTTTGAATTCTTAATTCTAATTAAATTTTTCTTCATGTACTCCATCTTCACTTCGTCCTTAATCATTTCTTTTAACCTTAGATAAACATCTTCATTTTTGTCCCATATTACCTGTCCTATATTCTCCCTCTCTATAAATACTGCATTATTTTTTTCTTGAGCTAAGAAAGGACTAAGTATTAATAGGGGAAGCTCAGAATAAATTGATTCAAATAGGGTTATTCCTCCTGATTTAGATACTATTAAATCTGCATTTTTCATGTATTCCCAAACCCTATCCGTATAACCAACTACATTTATATTCTTATACTTATCTTTTAACCTATTGTATATTTTTTTATTCTTTCCCGTTATAATTGTTACATCTAGGCTTATATCCATGTTCAACCTCCTAAATTCAGAGTCCTTTATAGGTATCAAGCCTAATCCTCCACCCATTATTAATATTTTCTTCCTATTTTCCCTATGAGTCTTCTTGCATTCCTGTTTAAACTGATTTTTTACAGGAATTCCTCTTACAATTATTCTATCTTCTCTTATATTACATTTTTTTAAATTTTCTTTCACACTTTCTGTTGGAACCATATATAAATCAGTTCCTTTATTTAACCATTCTGAATGAACAGATATATCTGTTATATAAGTAATCAAAGGTATATTTAAATTTCTTTTTTCTTTATAATCAGACATAATCGCAGATGACAAAGGCAGGGTCGATATTATTATATCTACTCCTTCATCTCTTACCAACCTATCTAATTTGCTGTAAAATAATTGCCATATATTTACATCTAAGTCTAGTTGCAGACTATCTAAATTGTTATAAAATATATTATAAATTCCACTTGCCTTCTCTACTAATAAGTTGAAACTTGAGTATATTATATTGTCTAATTTAGGAGTCAAAAAACTTAATATATCCACTACCTCTACTGTCGAACTTCTCATTTCAGATTCTATTTCTTCTTTTAAAGATACTGCTGTAGAATAATGTCCCATACCAAATCTACCTGTTAATATTAGTATTTTCATATTAATCCCTCCATATTAGTTACTATATTATCACTCTAGGCTTACAATTAGATTACTCAAAATATTAAATTAATGTAAGATTAAGTTTAATATGACATTAATATGGTAATATTAAAATATAAATTATTTAAGGAGGAAGTTATGGATTTTAAAATTCAAGGTAAATACCCAGTTCTTAGATGCTTTTTAAACAAAGGAGAAGAAATTATAACTAGTTCAGAAAATATGTCTTGGATGACAGATAAAATAGATTACTCTATTAATTCAGGTGGAGGATTTCAAAGATCTCTAGCTAGAAGTTTTAATGGAGAAGGTTTGTTCCAAAACACCTATAAGGCTTTGGCTGACCGTCAAGAAGTTTCCTTTACACCTTCTAGCCCTGGCGAAATAATTCACATTCAAATGGATGGTTACGCAAGTCTTATAGCTCAAAAAAATACTTTCTTAGCAGCTGAGTCCTCTGTAGTATTTAATACTATCTTCACTAAGAAGTTTTCCAATGGACTTTTGACTAGTAGACAAAATTTTATACTTCAAGAGTTTTCTGGAAAAGGTAATTTGTTTTTAGAATCTGATGGATCACTGGTCGACCATATATTAAAATATGGTGAATCTATTATTGTAGACCAGGGAAATTTATTCTTATTTGATAGTGGAGTTACTTTTGAACTTACAAAAATAAAGGGCATGAAGAACTCATTATTTGGAAATGAAGACCTTTTCTTAATAAAACTTACAGGCCCTGGCAAGGTAGTATTACAAACTCTTCCTAGCTTAAATCTATCAGAAGAAATAATAAAAACATCTCCAAGTAGATAATCTAATTAATTAGACTATCTACTTGGAGCTATAATAACATTATAAATAGCCTATTCTTTATCTTTTACATATTCCTAGCAAAACTCCATTTATATATAAGTCTTTATAGTCTACCTGAATATCATCATAATCCTCATTGGCAGATTGTAAAAAAATCCTATCCCTATCTATCTTTAACCTTTTTAAAGTAGCTTCTTCTCCAACATTGGCTATTACTATATCCCCCGTTTTTCCATGATTTTGTTTTTTTATTATGGCATAATCCCCATAATTTATTCCTAAACCTATCATACTATTTCCACTTACCTCTAAGGCAAATATATCTTCTCCCCTAGGGAGGTCTCCTTCGGATATGGTAATAAGCCCCTTATAATCCTCATCAGCATATTTAAATAGGCCCGCTGCCACACTGCCTAAAATTGGTATATCCAATCCATATTTTGATTTTTTGTATTCTCTTATTTCTTCCATGATAAGCCTCCTTATTAAGGGTTATAAATATAATAAGATATATTATATTTATTGTCAAAAAAACTCTGGAAAATTCCAGAGTTTTAATTTTTTATAATAGTTCTCCATATCTTTTAATGAAGTATTTCTTTGCAAGTGTGGCCAATCCCATATATAGTACAACTGTAACTCCCAACCATATGAAGTAGTTAAATGGCAAAGCAGTAAGTCCTATACTAAGTCCAAATCCAGTAAATGGTATTATCGTAAGAACTGCTATTCCTACAAAAGTTAAAAGGGTTAATGAACCTGAAGCCCTGCTTTCTATAAATGGTATTTTTGGAGTTCTAATCATATGGATTACTAATGTTTGAGACCACATAGACTCAACAAACCAACCTGATTGGAATATTGCTATAAAATAATCTCTCATAGCTGGATCAACTATATCCTTATATTGAATACCACCAACCATTTGAGGTGCTATTATGAAATACATTAATAAAAATGTAGTTATGTCAAACACTGAGCTAGTTGGTCCTATTATAATCATAAAGTTCTTAATAGATTCTGAATCCCATTTTCTTGGAACTTTTAGATATTCTTCGTCTACATTATCCCAAGGTATTGCTATACAAGATACATCGTATATTAAGTTTAAAAGCACTAAGTGGATTGCTTCCATTGGCAAAAATGGTAAGAATGCACTTGCTAATAAAACTGAAAATACATTTCCAAAATTAGAACTAGCTGTCATTTTTATATATTTAATCATGTTGGCATAGGTCTTTCTACCTTCTATAATTCCCTTCTCCAATACATCTAAATCTTTCTCTAGTAAGATTACCTCTGCTGACTCCTTGGCTATATCTACCCCTGTATCTACTGAAATTCCTATATCAGCAGCTTTCATTGCAGGAGCATCATTTATCCCATCTCCTAAAAATCCAACTGTATGGCCATTTTCCCTTAAGGCTGTTACTATTCTACTTTTTTGAGTTGGAGACAGTTTTGCAAATATATTAACTTCTTCAACTATTTCTTTAAGTTTACTATCAGGCATATTTTCTACATCTGAACCAAGGACAATATTATCTGTTGGTATTCCTATCATTTTACACACTGATACAGTAACCTTCTCATTATCCCCTGTAAGAACCTTTGTGGTTACCCCGTATTCAGCCAAGTTCTTAATTGCTGGTTCTGCTGATTCTTTTGGCGGATCTAAAAATGCTAAATATCCCATTAAAACCATATCGGCTTCGTCATTAATTGAGAATTCTCCTACTGGTGAAGGATTAGTCTTTTGAGAAACAGCTATAAC
>CAZRYA010000066.1:0-8943 GCA_964604235.1 uncultured Tissierellaceae bacterium
CATATAGGGGTTTGGATAAGTTTCTTTATCCCAAACATCTAAGTCAAACCTAAGCTTATTTAGCTTATAAGATTTTCTAGTTTTATATCCTCTGCTAATAATACTATATCCTAAACTACTAAAAATTTCTATCAAAGAATTATAATTTTCTACACCTGTATTTATTTCTTGATTTATTCTTATTCCATCATTAGAAATACTCTTCTTAAAAGTTAAGGTCTGGTCTTCACTTCCGTCTAAAAGTGACTTGGTCTTCCTAATTCTCATATAATTATTAGCCTGCTGAATCTCTAGGTTTTCCTTGTCTATAATTATATTTTCTTGGTATTCATGACAAATAAGTTTACCACCTAGTCCTAGTATTTTTTCTTCCATTTCATCTAAATCTATATTTAAAATTTTAACTTCTAACTCTTTAATACTATCTCTCCTCTCCATAATAGGCAGCTTCATCTACTATTACAGTTACATCTCCATGTAAAAGTAAAAAAGAAACTGGCAAGTTTGGATCAACTATATCTCCTTTTAGAAATTCTTTAATAACCTTATGTTTCTTCACACCACTTGCAAGTAGCACTATTTTTTTAGACTTCATAATACTACCCATCCCCATACTAATAGCCTTAGTTGGGACATCCTCTATCCTATCAAAAAACCTAGAGTTAACCTCAATTGTAGAAGGAGCTAAACTGGCAATATTAGTCCTAACTTGTAGGTATTTATTTGGCTCATTGAAGGCTATATGCCCATCTTCTCCTATGCCTAATAGCTGGATATCTATTCCGCCTTCATCCTCTATTTTTTTATCATATTCTAAACAATATTCCTCTAAATTATCTGCATTTCCATAGGGGATGTGAACATTTTCTGATTTAATATTTATATGATTAAATAAATTATCCCACATAAAGTAATTGTAGCTTCCCTCATGGTCCTTATCTAAACCTAGATATTCATCTAAATTAAATGACCTAACTTTTGAAAAATCAAGCCCATCCCTAGCATATTCTATTAGTTTTTCATACATGCCTATAGGAGTACTTCCTGTAGCAAGTCCTAAAACTAAACTTGGATTATTTTCAATTTCCTCTTTAAATATCTTACTTGCCTGTAAACTCATTTCCTCATAATCTTTTGTTATTATAAGCTTCATTCTTTCACCCCTTAATTAATTTAGGAACAAAGTCAATATAGTCACTAGCAACACAGTGAAATTGGATTCCACCTATTTCGCCTTCAACCACATACTTGTGTCCATCTCCATGCAAATGTCCATATATACAAGTTTTAACTCCAAATTCCAACATTATATCCATAAACTCATTTGGCTTTGAATCAATGTCAAATGGTGGATAGTGTAAAATAACAATCTTCTCAAGGCCTTTACTCCTAATAGACTCTAGAGAAAGCCTAAGCCTATTTAACTCCCTAGCAAATATTTTTTGATTGTGGTCTTTTACATCCTCACTGTCCCTGTCCGAATCAATATTTGACCAACCCCTAGTTCCAGCAACCACATAATTCCCATATATCTCACTGGTATTTTGTAAAAAGCCTATACTTTTAAAGCCCATATTTTTCACCTTGTTAAAGCTTTCCCACCAATAGTCATGATTTCCTTTAATTATTATCTTTCTTCCTGGTAACCTATCTATTTTTTCCAAATCTAATCTACTTTCTTCCAACTTCAATGCCCATGAAATGTCTCCAGGCAATAAAACCAAATCTTCATCAGCTATATTTTCAGCCCACCAAGCAAATATTTTTTCTTCATGGTCTATCCAGTTTTCGCCAAAAATATCCATAGGTTTTTCACCTAGACTATCTAAGTGAAGATCAGCTATAGCATAAATCATTATTTCACCTCATATTTTATAATTTAAATCCATCTTCTATTTAAATCATTTTTTAATTATATCATAAGATCCTATAAAAAATAAAGATTTACAAAAAATAAACAAATAGCTAGCCTATTTGTTTATTCGCACTTTCTATGAAATTTCAACTTTATTCATATAAGACTTTATATCCACCAAGTCAATTTTTTCTATATCTAACCCTTCCCTGATAATATGGTTATAGGCTTCTCCTAATTTAAGGGTCATTTCCCTGCTGTAGTTCCTGTTAACTCCAATAGCAAGCCCTGCTACTAGGCCAATATTGTTAACTGACCACTTCGTATTATCCCTATACTTAACTAGATAATCTCCACTTTCATCTACATACAAATAACTATCCCCTAAATTAATAACTACTATTTTTGTCCTATCACTTAGGATATAGTTACTGGCATTTACAAGGTTTTCTCTATTTACTAATATTAATTTGACATAGGCTTCTAAAGACTCTTTGTCTAAGACAACCATGTAGGGTTCTGCCTTGAGAGCTTCTTTTAGTTCTTGTCCCTTAATATTAATAATAAATTTCTTTCCTTCACTTATCTTTATCAGGTTATAGTAAATAATCCTGCCTATATCCTTTGAAAAATCTCCACTACCAATTATCAGGCTGGACTGACTACTTAGTTTTTCAAAATTGTTATGAAACTCTATAACTTCCTCTGAGACAATTTTTCTATATTCTTCTTTCACTAATAACCGATTGTCCAATTGGTCTTCCAAATATAGGTCTGTTCCTATTTCATCTTTTATTAAAATATAATCATACTTTATATCATTATCTTCTAGCCCTTTTAGATACTCACTTTTCCATAGGCCTCCTATGAAACCCGTCATCAAAACATCCTCAGAAAAAATCCTCAGAAGTCTAGATATAAGAAAAGCTTCTCCCCCAGGAGTGTGGCTAAAATTCCCCTTTGGATTATCTAAATTTATATTTATTTTTTTGGTTTTAAAATTAAGATTCATCCTTGGATTTAGGTCTATGTTTAGAATCAATGATATCACTCCTATTAAGTCAATTTAAATTTTATTGTAATATAAAATACCATCAACTTGTTTTCTATCTACTTTTCCACACTTATATAAATACTCTAGATGAGACATAGCCTCTCCTGCAGCAAACCACTTCTGTGAAGCTGGAAAATCTTCCCATGAATTAGACCTAATTCTCCAACTAATTCTAGAAGAAACCTCCCTTATACTTAGGCTTTCTTCGCCTAGTGCCTTTAAAATCTCTTCCAATCTTTCATCATGATGGTCTAATAAGTCTGTAATTCTCTCCCTATGATTTCTTATTATCTTCCTATGGGCTGGGAATAAATAATCTATGTCCAAGTCCCTAACCCGCTTTAAATTATCCATATAGGTTTTTAATATATTGTCATATTCAAATCCCCAAAAAGCTATATTAGGAGTTATAGGGTCTAAAACATGGTCCCCTCCAAAGAATAACTTGTTATTTTCTTCATACAGGCCTATATGGCCTGGAGTATGGCCTGGTATATCCATTACCCTAAATTTATAATCTCCAACCTCTAAAAAGTCTCCTTCTCTTAAGGGGATAAATTCTATTTTTTTCTTTAGGGCATACTTATATCCTGGATGGTCTTCTAATTTTACCTCATTTTCTTCTAGACCAAATAAAACTTTTTCATCTAAAATTTTATCCCAATATGGTTTTTCTGTCATATTATTTATCATTTGTCCATCTATTGATCCTGTGTATATATTACAATTTAAATCATTGAACATATTGGCAAGACCTGAATGGTCTGAATGTAGGTGGGTTATCAAAAGCTCAGTATCTTCTATTTTAACTCCTATTTCCCCTAGGCCTTCAATTAAATTTTCTTTACAGGCCTCTAGGTTAAACCCTGTATCTACTACTATAACCCTATCATTTCCTTTTATTATATATGAGTTTAAAGCCTTCAATGGACTATTTGGCAATATTATTTCTAAAGAGTATATATCTTTATAAATTTCTTTAATCAAAACAACCACCTCACTATTCTATATTACTATATATGATATTTTTAATTCTTCATAAAGTCAAATATTATTTCCAATATTATGATTTTATAGTCTTTTATGATAAAATATTCCTAACACAGGGAGGGATTTTATGAAGAGATTTTTAATTTTATTTGTCATCATGGCTATTATAGCATTTCCTATTAAAGCTATCTTAGCCACTGGAATACAAACAAATCCAAATTCTGAAGAAGTCGTTTTAGATAATACTGATGAAAACTCAAACCCAATTCTTCCAGATGAAAATGAACAAGAAGAAAATGTAGAAAATAATCAGTTTACAGATGAAGAATTTTCAATTACAATTAACGAAGATGATTCAAAAACAAGCTATAGTAATAAACCTATTGTTATAACTTATCTTTACAGTTTCTTATTTATAGCATTTGTTTTAAATAGGTTTAAAAGGAAAAAGAAAATAAGAAAACAAAGTGCTTAGTAGTAAATAATTTAAATATAATAATTTTTGGAGGTTTTATAATGAAAGAATATGGTCTTTTTGATATCTTAGGCCCTATAATGATTGGCCCCTCAAGTTCCCATACTGCTGGAGCAGCTCGACTAGGTAAAATTGCAAGAGAAATAGTCCAGATGCCCTTTAATAAGGTGGAATTTTTACTCCATGGCTCTTTTGCAAAAACCTATGAAGGCCATGGAACTGACAAAGCTTTAGTTGGTGGCGTTTTGGGCATGGATCCTGATGATGAAAATATAAGAGATGCCTTTAATATTGCCAAAGAAAAAGGTTTGGATTTCACATTTATTGAAACAGACCTAGGCTATGAACACCCTAATACTGTAAAAATTATATTCCATCCAATTGACTCTGCCGCTGCTGTTTACATTACTGGGTCATCTGTTGGTGGAGGAAATATATTGATAACTGATATTAACGGAAATAAGGTTGAATTTACTGGAGACTACCCTACTTTACTTTTAAGATATTTAGATAGGAAGGGCGTCATATCTCAAGTTACAACCCTGCTTACCACAAATGAAATAAATATTGCCACTATGAAGGTTATTCGAGAAAGAAATATCGCCACTATGTTAATTGAAACTGATTCTGATATAGAAAATAATCTGGTAGATGAAATAACAAATATAGATAAAGTCTTTTATATAAAAGCTTTAAATCCAATTAGGAGGTAGTTTATGTTTGATAAAGGTGAAGAATTATTAAAACTTTGTAAAGAAAATAATGAAACTATATATGAGCTTACTATAAAGAAGGAAATGGATAATAGCAAAATTTCCTATGATGAACTAATCCAAAGACTAAGAGAGACACTGGCTGTTATGGAGTCCTCTTCTAGTATTGGCCTAGATAAAGAAGTTACTTCTGCCAGTGGGCTAATTGCTGGAGATGCTAAAAAGGTCCAAGAATATGTTAGGTCTGGAAAATCCCTTAGTGGTGACCTAATCGTATCTTCTATGGCCAAGGCTTTTTCTACTTCAGAAGTAAACGCCTCTATGGGAAAGATAGTTGCCGCTCCAACTGCTGGTGCATCAGGCATACTTCCATCAGTTTTATTTTCTGCTAAGGCTAAATTAAACTTAAGAGATGATGACTTGATTAAAGGCCTTTTAACTGCTGGTGCCATAGGAGAAATTATTGCAAGAAATGCTACTATTTCAGGTGCTGAAGGTGGTTGTCAAGCTGAATGTGGAACTGCTGCTGCTATGGGTGCTTCTGCCATTGTAGAAATGGCAGGTGGTAGCCCTGAACAGGCCTTAGATGCCGCTTCCTTTGCCCTTACTAATATTATGGGCCTGGTTTGTGACCCTATTGCTGGCCTAGTAGAATATCCATGTTCACTTAGAAATGCATCTGGAGTTGTAAACTCTTTTATATCAGCTGACCTAGCCTTAGCTGGTGTAAAGTCCCTAGTTCCATTTGATGAAGTTGTAGAGGCTATGTATGAAGTTGGCCAAGCCCTACCTACTAGCCTTCGTGAAACTGCCCTAGGTGGTCTTGCCACTACTCCTACTGGAGAACACCTAAGGAGTAGATGTTTAAGGAACAAGTAAATAATAGACAAAAACAATACGATAGCTAAAAGCTATCGTATTGTTATATATTTCCACTTATTTGTTCTAAATCTTATAAGTATTATTATCCATCTTATGGCTTGATCGATTAGAACTGCTAACCAAGCCCCAATAAGACCCATTCCCATAGATATTACAAATACATTTGCTAAGGCCACTCTTATTATTAGTATACCTATTAGGGTAGATATAAGGGTCCAAATAGTATCTCCTGCCCCTCTTAATCCTCCTGCTATTATTAGTTGAGAACATTGAAAGGGCTGTATAAATGCCATTAACCTTAAAACATTAGCTGCCTCAGATACGACTTCTTGGTTTTTTGTATACAGGCCTGCAACTATGCCGCCAAAGAAGAAAAACAACAAGCCCATACTAGCTGCTATAACTGCCCCTATCTTTCCACAGGTCTTAATGTACTTTTCTGCTTTTTCTGGTGCTCCCTCTCCTAGACTCCGCCCAGTTAAAGTAGATGCTGCTATACCGAAAGCTTGACCTGGAGTAAAGGATAGGTTCATTATGTTTATACATATTTGGTGGGTAGCATAAGCCACCGTTCCCAAAGAACTTACTATCCTAACAAATAATAAAAGTCCTATCCTAAGGGCTACTTGTTCCATAGAAGCAGGTAGTCCTATTTTTATTAAATTATATATAATATCCCTATCGAATTTAAACCTATTTTTAAAATTTATGCTAACTATATTTTTCTTATTGAAAATTACAAATAAGAGCATAATACTAGCTATTACATGGGATAAAGATGTTGATACTCCTGCTCCTATTACTCCTAGTTCAGGCATTCCAAACAAACCATAAATAAGTATTGCATTTCCAAATACATTTAATAGGTTTACTACTAAATTTATTCTCATTGGAGTCTTAGTATCTCCTGACCCTCTCAGGGCTGCAAAAATTGAGAAATTAAAAGCTTGAAACAAAAACCCAAGTGCTACTACCTTAAAATAACCCCTACCAACTTCCAAAGTATCTGCATGAGCCCCTATAAAAGTCATGGCAGCATCTGTTTTAAATAAGCCTATATATAAAATTGGTAAAACTATGATTATTTGTGTAAGTAATATTACATGTCTTACTACTGACTCTATTCTGTCCTCTCTCTTAGCACCAATATACCGGGCTACCATAGTTGTAGCTCCTATATTTAGTGACTGTACAAGAGATAGGCCTATAAATACTAACTGATTAGTTATTCCTATAGCAGCTATAGCTGCAGCTGCTGTAGCATCATTACCATAGTTACCCAACATTATCATGTCGACCATTCCAAAAAGAGTACCCATAAGTAATTCAATAAGTACAGGCCCTGCCATTTGAATAACTTCCTTCCGAATTACTTTATTGTCCAGACTGTCCCCCATATGCAAACCACCTTTACTTTTTTATTAATATTAATATCTTACTATAAAAAATACAAAATTACAAACCATCGTCTGACGATTTGCAATTTTGTAAATTATTTGAATTATATTTATTTTGTTTTTATATACTCATCCATGGCCTTAGCTGCATCTTTTCCTGCACCCATAGCCAGTATTACAGTGGCAGCTCCTGTTACAGCATCTCCACCTGCAAAAACTCCTTCTCTTGAAGTTTGTCCTTGTTCATCTGCTACTATACACTGCCTCTTATCTACTTCTAATCCCTTTGTAGTGGATGAAATCAATGGGTTTGGTGAAGTTCCCAATGACATTATTACCGTATCAACTTCAAATTCAAATTCTGAACCTTCTATTTCTTTTGGCCTTCTTCTTCCACTTGCATCTGGTTCTCCAAGTTCCATCCTAATACACTTTAATCCACTTACCCAACCATCTTCATTAGCTAATACTTCAACTGGAGAAGTTAAAAGTTCAAATTTTATTCCCTCTTCTTTAGCATGATGAACTTCTTCAGCCCTTGCTGGTAACTCTTCTTCTGTTCTCCTATAAACTATGTAAACCTCTGCTCCTAACCTCTTAGCAGTTCTAGCCGCGTCCATAGCAACATTTCCCCCACCTACTACAGCAACTTTCTCTCCTACTTTAATAGGTGTATCAAAGTCTTTCCTGAAAGCCTTCATAAGGTTATTTCTAGTTAAAAATTCATTGGCTGAAAATACTCCATTTAAATTCTCTCCTGGAATACCCATAAACTTTGGAAGTCCTGCACCTGAACCAATAAATACGGCCTCATACCCTTCCTCAAAAATTTCATCTATTGTAATAGTTCTACCAACTATAACATTGGTTTCTATTGTTACCCCTAACTTCTTAAGGTTTTCAATCTCTGTCTTTACTACAGTTTCCTTTGGAAGTCTAAACTCAGGAATGCCATAAACTAAAACTCCTCCTGGTTCGTGTAGGGCTTCAAATATTGTTATTTCATAGCCCATCTTTGCAAGTTCTCCAGCACAACTTATACCTGCTGGTCCTGCTCCTACAACTGCTACCTTATGTCCATTGCTTCCTTGCTTAGCTGAAAGGTCTACATTGTTTTCACGGGACCAATCTGCTGCAAATCTTTCTAACTTACCTATCGCTACAGCATCGCCCTTATTGGCTAAAACACAATACTTCTCGCATTGATTTTCTTGAGGACATACCCTACCACAAACAGCTGGAAGAGCAGTATATTCTGATAATTTTTTTGCAGCATCTTCAAAATTTCCATCAGCAATTTCTTTAATAAAACCTGGAATATTTATACTAACTGGACAACCACCTACACACATAGGTTTTTTACATTGAAGACATCTCTTGGCTTCCATCATAGCTTCTTCTTCTGTATATCCTAAACAAACCTCTTCAAAATTTGAACTTCTCACAATAGGATCTTGTTCTCCTATAGGAGTTCTTGTAAATCTATCCATTATAAAATCCCTCCTATTAATTTTTAGCTTCTTCTCTTTTGTACTGTCCCTGCCTCTTCATAGCTTCATCAAAATCTACTAAATGGC